>CAYNYX010000032.1:0-8797 GCA_964401535.1 uncultured Muribaculaceae bacterium
TTGTTCATCAAGTAAAAACATCTCATCTAGTGTTATGGCCATTACTAATGATAAAGAAAGAGCTTCATCTAGTATAAGAGTTAGTATTTCTTATTTAACCACTAAAGAAGAAATAGATTCATTTATTAAATCATATAAAAAAAATATAGAAAGATTAAAAATAAAATGAAAATAATTAGAATTAGTGCAGTATGGTGTAGTGGTTGTTTAGTAATGAAAAAAATTTGGAAAAATATTGAAGAATTATATCCAAATATAACATATATAGATTATGATTATGATTTAGATGAAGAAGAAATAAAAAAATATAATATTGGTGATATAGTACCAGTTAATATTTTTATAAAAAATGATAAAGAAATAGATAGATTAATAGGGGAAAAAAATAAAGAAGATGTGATAAACATGATAGAAAAGGTTGTTAGATATGAAGAAAATTAAATTATTATTTATTTTTGTTATGTTATTTGTTTTTATGCCTTTAGTAAAAGCAGATAATGTTGATCTTGTAAATAAAGAAGATAATACTGATAATGTCCAAAAACTAGAATATAGAGATGTTGTCGCTAATATTGTTGGAATAGAACCAAGTGAAAAAGTAACTATTTATTTATTTCATTCTAATTCTTGTAGTCATTGTAGAGAAGAAATAGAGTTTTTAAAAACAATAGAAAAAAAATACGATGTTGTTATAAAAAAATATGAAGTAGGTTCTGATACAAATAGTAGTTATATGAAAAAAGCTAAAAATTCCTTTTTAGTTGCTGGAGAAGGAGTACCTTTTACAGTAATTGGTACTAAACATTTTGTTGGTTATGGTGAATATGTTGGTATTGAAATAGAAAAAGTAATTGAAGCTTATATAAATAATATGGAATTAGATTCTAGTACTAAAACATTACCACTTATTGGAGAAATTAATGTTAAAAATGTTTCAATTCCATTAGTAGCTATAATATTAGGTTTTATAGATGGATTTAATCCTTGTGCTATGTGGATATTATTATTCTTAATTAATATGTTATTTAATATGAAGAATAGGAAAAGAATGTGGATTTTAGGTATTACCTTTTTAATAACATCAGCATTTATTTACTTTTTAGCAATGTTAGGAATAAATACTTTATTTGGTATTTTTAATACTAAAATATTAAAAATATTGATAGCTTTAGTAGCTTTAACAGGTGGTATTTTAAATATAAGAAGTTATCTTAAAATAAGAAAAGATGATGGATGTCATGTTATTGATTCTAAAAAAAGAACTAAATATTTTGATAGAATTAAAAAATTTACAACTGAAAAAAGCTTTATTTTATCTTTAATTGGAGTTATTACTTTAGCAGCTTCAGTTAATATTGTAGAATTAGCATGTTCAGCAGGTTTTCCAACAATATTTGTAGAAATATTAGATATAAATAATTTATCATCATTACAAGATATAATGTATATTTTACTTTACATATTATTCTATTTAATAGATGATATAATTGTATTTAGTATTGCTATGGTTACATTAAAAATAACTGGTATATCTACTAAATATAATAAATTCTCTCATTTAATAGGGGGAATAATAATGATTTTAATTGGTTTATTATTAATATTTAAGCCAGAATGGTTAATGTTTAATTTTAATTAACTAAATATAAATGCTGTAATAATATATATTAGGAGGTTTTTAAATGATTAAATTATCAAAACCAAATAATAATAGTTTTACAATATTTGATTATAAAAATGAAATAAAATTAACATTTGAAATAATTAATACTGATGAAATAATTATCTCTTGTGAAAAAGAAGATTCAAATAATAATATAGTTGAAATAGATAATAATAATAAATTTATTGATTTATTAGAAAGTACTTATTTAAAATTAAATAATATTGATTTTAATATAAATTTAAGTAAAAAATATGTTTATCCAAATAATATATATATATTTGAAATAAAAGAAATAGATAATATAATAATAAGAAAAGAAAATTATTTATTTTTTAAAACTTATTTTGATTTAATAAATAATGTAGTTAAATTAGATTTAATAAATTATGAATTAGTTATAGAAGATTGGAATTTATATAAAGAAAATAAAAATATATGGTTTGATAAAGAACTAAATAAAAAAAATAATTTAATAAAGTGTAATACTTCTAATATAGAAAGTTCTTTATCTTATTTAAAAAGATATAGTAACTATATATCTTATAGCAAAGAAATAATGGCTATAATAAAAGAAATAGAAAATTCAGTAAATATATTAGAAAATAGTATTGTTGATATAGATAATTTATATCAACAAAAAATTAAAAAAATTGCAATAAAAAATAAGATATGATAAAATTAATTTGGCAGGGGGAATAATAATGATAAAATTAGCTTATATGGATGATAATAGTTTCGCAATATTTGATTATAAAAACAAAACTCAATGTATATTTAAAACAAATGGTTTTGATGAAATAACGGTTGTATTTAAAGATTGGAAAGATGAAGTAGGTAAAATATCTAGAGAACCAATAGAAATTGAAATAGAAAAAAATGATAATGAAAGATTTAAAAATTTGTTAGAAACAGTTTTTTTAAAACAAATAGAAGCTGGTAAAAGAGTTGATTTTAGAGCATATGAAAATGGTTTACCTATGTCTTTAGCAAGTTTTTACGAAGACAAAAACTATGAATCTTATTATCCATCTGATGATGGAGATTTATATTATTCTAAGAGATTACGTTTTGGTAAATTTAGTATGAGCGAATCATATACAATCGCAATTGATAGATTTTATGCTGAAGAAAACTTAAATAGTGTAATATTAAAAAGTGATTGTGCTAGAGCTCCATTTTTTGAATCATATCGTTATTTAATTAGAGAAACTATTAAATTACCAAATGAACATTATGAAAATATAATAAAAGATTTTAGTAATTATGTTGGTCATCCTGAATTATGGTATAAACTTAATAATGATGATACTAGTAAATATATAGAATCAATGATAACTCATATGCGTGGAAGCATTGGATATATTACTGATCATGTTAAAGGTTCATTATATGAAAAAGCTATAATGGAAGAGATAAAACGTTTAAATACTGAACTTAATTTATTAGAATATGAATGTTTAAAAAAACAATCATTACATGATAAACAAATAAATGAATATCAAAAACAATTGAATTAGAAATGACAATTTTGTCATTTTTTTTTATAAATAAATAATGTATAATGTTATTAGAGGTGAATTATGACTAAAGTAATGATTATTGAAGATGATGAAACAATTAGAAGTGGTTTAAAATATTATTTAGAAACATCTGATTTTGAAGTAGTAGATATAGAAATGGGTTTAGATTGTTTAAATAAATTAAATGATATTAGTTTAGTATTATTAGATATTAACTTACCTGATATAAATGGTTTTGATTTATTTAAAAAAATAAAAGAAATAAAAGATATTCCGGTTATCTTTTTAACCGCAAATGATTTAGAAGTTTCAATTGTTAGAGGTCTTGATATGGGAGCTGATGATTATATAACAAAACCCTTTAAAGCTAAAGAATTAGTATCAAGAATAAATAATGTTTTAAGAAGAAGAAATAGAACTAATATAATTAAAATAGGTAATGTTAAAATAGATATAAATCAAGGTAAAGTATTTAAAAACGATAAAGATGTTTTTTTAACATCTTTAGAATATAAAATATTACTTACTTTAGCATTATCACCAAATCAAGTATTTACAAGAGAACAAATCTTAGCTGATATATGGGATGTTAATGAATTATATGTAAATGATAATACATTAACTGTTTATATAAAAAGAATAAGAGAAAAAATAGAAGATGATATCCTAAATCCTAAAATAATTATAACTATAAGAGGGATAGGATATAAAATGGGTGATATAGATGTATAAAAAAATAATAATAAAAGAATTATTAATTTTAATTATAATACTAATTATATCAATAATATCTAGTAATTTAATATTTAAAAATTATATAAATATATTAGTTAAAAATAATGCTTATATTGTAAATGAAGTTATAAATAAAAATATAAAAGAAGAAGATATTATTAAAATAATAAATAATATAAATATTGATAATATAGATACTAAAATAATAGATAAATATGGATATGATTCTATAGAAGAATTAGAAAGTATTAAAAATTTAAAAAATAAAATATTTAAAAATAATTTAATAATTACTTTAATTATATTTATATTAGGATCTACTTCTTATAATATTTATATAATAAAACAAGAAAAAAGATTAAAACAATTAGATAAATATTTAAATTCTATTTTAAATAATAATTATTCGTTAGATATAAAAGATTATAATGAAGGAATGATTAGTAATTTAAAAAATGATATATATAAAGTAACAGTTAAATTAAAAGAACAAAATGATAATTTAATTAAAGATAAAAAAGAATTAGAAGAATTATTATCTAATATATCTCATCAAATAAAAACACCTTTAACATCTATGTTTGTTATAAATGATATTTTAAAAGAAGATAATTTAGATTCTAAAAAAAGAAAAGAATTTATAAATAAAAATAAAAATCAATTAGATAGAATAGAATGGTTAGTATCTAGTTTACTTAAATTATCAAGATTAGAAAGTGGTATGATTAATTTTGAAAAAAGTAATATCAAAATTAAAAAATTATTAGATAAAGTAATAGAACCAATAAGTATAAATTTAGAATTAAAAGAAATAGATTTAGAAATTAGTGGAGAATTAGATACTATAATAAATGTTGATGTTAATTGGTTTACAGAAGCTTTATTAAATATTTTAAAGAATGGTATGGAATATACTAAAGATAAAATTAAAATAGAAATAAGTAATAATCCTTTATATGTTGAATTTAAAATAATTGATAATGGTAAAGGTATAAATAGTAATGATTTACCTCATATATTTGAAAGGTTTTATAAAGGAAATAATAATAATAATAGTTTTGGTATTGGGCTAAATATGTCTAAAAAAATAATCAATATGCATAATGGAGATATAAAAGTAAGTAGTTTAAATGGAACAACTTTTATAATAAAACTATATAAAAACATAATTTAGTGACTAAATTGTAATCAAAAAGTCACTAATAAGTCATATTAATTTAGTATGATTTTAATTGAGGAGGAAAAAATATGGAAATATTAAAAGTTAGTAATTTAACAAAAACTTATGGAAAAGGAAGTACTTTAGTAAAAGCATTAGATAGTGTTGATTTTAGTGTTGAAAAGGGAGAATTTGTAGCAATAGTAGGAGCTAGTGGTTCTGGTAAATCAACATTATTACATTTATTAGGTGGAGTAGATAAACCAACAAGTGGTAAAGTAATAGTAGATGGGGAAGATATTTATAAATTAAATGAAAATAATTTAGCAATCTTTCGTCGCCGTCAAGTAGGGTTAATATATCAATTTTATAATTTAATTCCTATTTTAAATGTAAAAGAGAATATTACATTACCTATATTATTAGATAATAAAAAAGTAGATGATTCTTATTTAGATGAAATAATTGAAACATTAGGTTTAAAAAGAAGAATAAATCATTTACCAAATGAATTATCAGGTGGAGAACAACAAAGAGTATCAATTGGTAGAGCTTTAATGAATAGACCTGCATTACTTTTAGCTGATGAACCAACTGGTAATTTAGATAGTAAAGCAAGTAAAGAAATAGTAGAGTTACTTAAATTATCAAATAAAAAATATAAACAAACAATTATTATGATTACTCATGATATGAGTTTAGCTTTAAATGCTGATCGTATTATTACAATTCAAGATGGAATAATAATAAAGGATGAAAAAGTAAAATGAATATATTAAATAAATTAACGATTAAGCATTTAAAAATGAATAAAAAAAGAACAATTGTTACTATTATAGGAGTAATATTATCTACATCTTTAATGGTTGGTATAGGTCTTATTGTATCAAGTATTAGAGATATGGCTATAAAAGATATTACTTATTATGATGGTAGTCAACATGTAATACTTGATAATGTTGTAAATACATCATCAGGTGTAATAGAAAACAATATTAAAATTAAAAATTATGATAAAATGGGCATTGTAGGTTCTAAGATGTATGAAGATTATAAATCTATTATGTATTCTATTACAGATGATTATTTTAAAAAATTCGAATTAGAAGAAGGTACTTATGCTATAAATAATAAAGAGATTGTTGTCTCTGATTATATAGCAAATCAATATAATGTTAAATTAAATGATAATATTAAATTAGATGATAATGTAAGTTTTAAAGTTGTAGGTATATATAATAGTGAAAGTGTTACTTTTTTAAATGATTTAAATATGTATACTACAGATTATGAAACTGAGTATAGTAAATATTATATAACATTTAATAAACCTAAAATGGCTTTAGATGCTGTAGAAGAATTAAATAAAACTTTAAATTTAAAATATGAAGATATAAATACAAATGATTCTTTATTAGCTTTTTATGGAGCTAGTAAATATGATAATGTTGATAGTGCGATGACAGGTATGATAATTATTATTTTAGGGCTTATTTCAATAGGTTGTATAGTAGTTATTTATAATTCATTTGCTATATCAGTAATGGAAAGAAAAAAACAATTTGGTTTATTTTCATCAATTGGTGCTACTAAAAAACAATTGATAAAAACAGTTTATTATGAAGCATTTATAATTGCTTTAATAGGTATTCCTTTAGGTATAATCGCATCTTATTTAGGAATTGGAATAGTTTTTGCTATAACAAATAAATTACTTGATTTAGGTAGTATTTATTCATTAGGTTTAGTAACGTATCCATTATTTGTAATTGTACCAATTATATTTATGATATTTGTTATTTTAATATCAGCTTATTTACCTTCTAGAAGAGCAAGTAAAATATCTCCTATAGAAGCTATTAGATTAAATGATGATATTAAGATTAAAAGTAAGAAAGTTAGAACTCCTAAGTTTATAAGAAAAATATTTGGTGTTGAAGGTGAAATAGCTTTAAAAAACATGAAAAGGAATAAGAAGAAATATCGTATTACTATTATTTCATTATTTACAAGTGTTGTTTTATTTGTTTCATTCTCATCATTTATTGATTATATAATAGGTGGAACTGATATGTATGTAGATATACCTAATTATGATTTAATTATTTCAGGTGAAGGTTTAGATGAAGAAACTAAATCTGAGTTATTTAAAAATAGAGAAATTGAAGATTATATAATATTTACATATTATACAGTATCATCACCTATTAGTATAAGAGAACATTATAATGCATCTATAAAAGATAAATTAAATCCAAAAGATTATGAAAGAGTTACTATAGTTGTATTAGATGATAATAATTATAATAAGTATTTAAAAAGTATAAATGAAGTAGAAGAAAAACCAATTATTTATAATCATTATAAAAAGATTAGTTATGCAAATAGTACAAGAAAAGTAGAGTTAGTTAAAAAGTTTGATTCTTTAACTGAAATAGAAATATGTGAATCTAATTTTAATAAAGAATATGAAGTTGAGATGGGTGAATGTTATAATAAAATAAGTGATTTTCATATAACAGATGTAGAATTTAGTTTATTATCAGATTTTAATAGTTTTTCATCACCAGTTTTATTTGTTAATAAGAAAATATTTGATAGTTTTAATATAAGAACAGATAAAACAGAATCAGTAATGATTGAATATAATGATGATGGAACTATTACTATAAAGGAAGAACATTATGAAAATATTTTAATTAAAGCTGAAGATAATGAAGCTATAGAAACATATATATCAAAATATGTTGATTTAAAAAGTAGTAATTCATATGCAGTTAATATAGCAAAAGAATATAAATTACTTAAAAATTTAAAGATTGTTGTGAAGTTATTTGTTTATGGTTTTATTAGTTTAGTTACATTAATAGGTGTTACTAGTGTTGTAAATACTATAAATACAAGTATTGCTTTAAGAAGAAAAGAATTTGCTGTATTAAGAAGTATTGGTTTAACTTCTAAAGGATTTAATAAAATACTTTATTTTGAAAGTTTCTTTGTAGGACTTAGAGCCTTAATGTATTCATTACCAGTTTCAGTTGTAATAATATTCTTAATTCATAATTCAATGAGTGAATTAGTAGCTTATAATAGTTTGATGTTACCATTTAAAAATATGTTATTTGCAATAATAGGTGTATTTGTAATAATATTATTTACTATGATGTATGCATCAAGAAAGGTAAAAAAAGAGAATATATTAGAGACTATAAGAGAAGAAAATATATAATATATAGAATATAAATAACATTAAGATTTAGCTTAATGTTATTTTTTTGTAAAACGATGTATATGGGACATTTGGATAGTATTGTAAAATAGCATATGGTATGATATCATTAATTTAAGATAGAGTAACTTGATATTATTTTATTCTTTAGAGAAAGGAGTTATTTAATGAAAAATAACAAAAAAGGATTTACCTTAATTGAGTTATTAGCGGTAATAGTTATTAGCAATTATAGCCCTAATAACAGTACCAACAGTGTTAAACATAATAGATAAAGCTAAAAAAGGAGCAGCAGCAGATTCAGCATATGGAGTAGAAAAAGCAGCTGATTTTTATTATTTAGGAAATGTAGGAAATAGTAATTTTGCAGAAACAACATTTACTTATAATGGAACAGTATGTACATCTAATTTAGATAGTAATGTTAAATTAGATATAGGAGGAACAGTACCAACTTCAGGAACAATAATAGTAAGAAGAAATGGAAA
>CAYNYX010000033.1:0-8775 GCA_964401535.1 uncultured Muribaculaceae bacterium
GTGCTGAAGTATATGAAGGAATGATTGTTGGTGAACATACTCATGATAATGATCTTGCTGTTAATGTAGTTAAAGGTAAAAATTTAACTAATACAAGAAGTGCTGGTAAAGATCATACTGTAGTATTAAAAAGACCTAGATTAATGAGTTTAGAGTATTGCTTAGATTATATTAATAATGATGAATTAGTCGAAGTAACACCTTTAAATTATAGAATGAGAAAGAAAATATTAAATACCGATTTAAGAAAGAAGTTTGATAGTAAAAAATAACTTCTTTTTTATTATTTCATATAATATATTGAGGTGTATATGAAAAAAATATTGATTTTATTTGGTGGTAGTTCTTATGAACATGATATTTCTATTATGTCTGCTAAATCAATTATAGATAATATAAATACAAAAAAATTTGTTGTAACTTCGGTAATAATAGATCATGATAATAAGTGGTATATAGTTGATAAAATAGATGAAGATTTTAAAATATCAAAATATATGGAAATTAAAAATATTATTGAATTTCTAAAAAGTTTTGATAAAATTTTCCCAATAATTCATGGTGCAGATGGTGAAGATGGGAAATTACAAGCTTTATTTGAATTATTTAATATAGATTATGTTGGATGTAATTATCAAACTAATTTATTAGGATTTGATAAAGAATTGACTAATATGATATTTAAAGAAATAAATGTTCCACATGTTAAATATATAGTAACAGATTCTTATTTTGATTTAAAAAAAATAAATAGAGAATTGAATTTTCCTTTAATAATAAAACCATGTAGAAATGGTTCTTCAATAGGTATAAGTAAAGCAAATAATAATGATGAATTAATATTAGGAATAAAAGAAGCAATAAATTATGATGATAAAATAATAATTGAAGAATTTATAAATGCATATGAATATGAGATTGCAGTGTTAAATAGTGATAAATTGATAATATCTAATATAGGAGAAATAATAAAAGAAGATTTATATGATTATAATTCTAAATATGTTAAAAAAGTTGATTCAATAATAAATAAAAATATTTCTTTAAATTTAAAAAATGAAATGATAGAATATGTTAAAAGAATATGTAAAAAATTTAATATTAAAGATATGGTAAGAGTAGATTTTTTATATGATTACAATAATCAAAAATTATATGTTAATGAAATAAATACTATACCAGGATTTACTGATATAAGTATGTTTCCAAAATTAATGATGGATAAAAAAATTAGTTATCAAAAGTTGATAACTAAATTATTAAGTTAAGCATTTTTAATGCTTTTTTCTTTATGTTCTATTTTATCCCATTGAATATCTTTTTTACTTTTAAACAAACAAATTATATAAGTAAACAAAAATATTGGATTAAAAAATATTGCTTGTAATTTTAATTTAAATGATAAATTCATTCTTTTTTTATCAATTATAAATAAAAGTAATGTAAATAATAATAATAAAATATAAATAAGTAAAATAACTAATACATTTATACCTATATAAATTAATAATTTATCAAGATGTAAAAACATTGAAATTATGTTATTAATAATAAATAAGCAAACTCCAACAATCATAAATAAATAAGGAGTAATACCTGCTAATTTACCAATATCAGTTATTTTATCTAATCTTTTTTTTCTAGATTGTAAAAAACCTTTAACCCATCTTGTTCGTTGAATGATAGATAAATTCATATTATCTGGTTGTTCATCATAAAATGATGTTTTTTCGTTGTAACAACAAGGTATATTATTACTACTTATGTATAAAGAAAATTCATAATCTTCGGTTAGAGTATTAAAAGGAAATCCTTGCCATTTTTCAATTAAATCACCACTTATATAATAACCTGTTCCAGATACTATAATACTTTTGTTTTTCTTAGTTTTATGTTTATTAGCAAATGTATTAATCATTGTAAATGTTAATTCAGAACAAGCTGTAATAACATTGATAGGATTTTTAATATTTCTATATGATGTTGCTAAATCATAACCCTTTTCATAACTTTTAATCATTTCAGTAAAAAAATTGTTTTCTAAAACATTATCAGCATCCATAATAAAATACAAATCATAATGTTTAGATTTTAGAATATGTTTAAAAGCTTCATCTAAGGCATGTCCCTTTGTTTTTAAATTTAAATTTTTTCTTACAATTATATTTCCATTATACTTTCTAACAATATCACAAGTCTTATCTTTTTTATCTTCTACTATAACATAAGTATCTTTTAAATCAGTTTGTTTTTTAATGCTTAATAATAATTCTTCTATGACATGACTTTCATCTCTAGCCGGTATTAATATTGCATAATTATTTGCCTTTCTTTTTGTTAAAGAAATTTTATGTTTTTTAATATTAAACAAAATAACAATTATAAATATTAAAAATCCTGTTAAAAAAGAACCAAAACTAATAAAATATAAAAAACTCATTATCTCACCACCATGTTAGGAAATTTTATTTTTAAATATTCATCTGTATAAAACTTATCACATAATTCTCCTATAAAACTTACAGGAGGATATCCTTGTCTTCTATACGTTTGTCTAAATAAAGCTGTCCAAGATATAGCCATATTAAGTGATAAAAATATTATTAAACTTATAATTAAAGGTTTACCAAATTTATAGGGAATTTTTTCAATTAAACTAGATACAATTGGATATAACCACTTTACAAAAACCACTCCTAATAATCCCCAGAATAACATAAAAGGAATTGTTGTTCTGCCATTTATATTTAAAAAGTGATATGTATAATCCCATGATTTTGTTCCAATAAATATTTCTTGAAAAAAAGATAATAAATATTCTATTGCTCCACCTAATAAAGAAGCATAAATAAATGTTTTATATGTTTTTCTTTTTTTTGTTGCTAAAAAATAAGTCATTACTAAAGCTCCTAAACCATATAAAGGATTAAAAGGACCATATAATACTCCTCTTCTATAGGAATATTCAATAGGCAAATTATTAATTATTTGTTTTATAACATTATATATTTCTTCATAGTAAACTCCAAAAATTGATCCTATTACAAAGACAATAAATAATTTATCAAAACAAAACCCCTTAGCAAACTTCTTTTCCATACAACCACCATACTATTACATTATATCATATGTAAAATGAAATTAAAATGTTTTACAACTAATATTGCAAATGGTATAATTATATAGGAGGTAATCAATATGAATGATAAAAGAAATGTAGGAACAGTAGTAAGAGGTATAAGAACACCTATTATAAAGGAAAATGATGATTTAGAATCAATAGTCGTTAATTCTTTGTTAGAAGCTAAAGAAAGTGAAAAGTTTGAATTTAAAGATAAAGATGTAGTAGCTATAACAGAAGCAGTAGTAGGAATATCTGAAGGTAATTATGTAACAGTCGATAATATAAAAGAAGATTTAAATAATAAATTTCCAACAAAAAATATAGGAGTTGTATTTCCTATATTAAGTAGAAATAGATTTTCTATGATATTAAAAGGAATAGCAAGAGCTATGGATAAAATAACTATTTTACTTAGTTTCCCATCAGATGAAGTAGGAAATGGTATCTTAGATGAAGATATATTAGATAATAGTAAATATAGTTTAGAAAGTATTATAAGTGAAATAGAATATAAAGATGTATTTGGTTCATATCTTCACCCATTTACGGGAATTAATATGGTTGACTATTATAGAGAATTAATTCATAGTGAAAATTGTGAAGTAGAATTTGTTTTTGCCAATGATCCAAAAGTAATATTAAATTATACTAAAAATATATTAACTTGTGATATACATACTAGATATAGAACAAAAAAGGTATTATTAGATAATGGAGCAGAAAATGTGTATGGATTATATGAAGTTTTAAATAAACCAATAAATAATAGTGGTTTTAATCCTAATTATGGTTTATTAGGTTCTAATAAATCGACAGAAGAAAGATTAAAACTATTTCCTAAAAGTGGTAATGAATTAGTTCATAAAATGCAAGATAGATTAAGAGAAATAACTGGAAAAGAAATAGAAGTTATGGTTTATGGAGATGGAGCATTTAAAGATCCTGTAGGAAAGATATGGGAATTAGCTGATCCTGTTGTATCACCAGCTTATACTAGTGGTTTAGAAGGAACACCTAATGAAATTAAATTAAAATATGTATCAGATAATAAATTTGCTCATTTAAAAGGTCAAGAATTAAAAGATGCAATAGTAGGAGAAATAAAAGCTAAACAAAATGATTTAAAAGGCAGTAATTTAGCACTAGGAACAACTCCTAGAAGATTAACTGATTTAATTGGTTCATTGTGTGATTTAACAAGTGGTTCAGGAGATAAAGGAACACCGGTTGTTTACATACAAGGTTATTTTGATAATTTAGCAAGTAACTAATTAATAAAAAAATTAAATATAGAAAATAATGAAAAGATTTTTAGTAATTATGGGGTAGTAAAATGGAGAAGTATTTTTTGCTTTTTATGTGTTATTCAATCATGGGATGGATAATAGAAGTTATAACTGGATTTGTTGAAAAGGGAAAATTTATTAATAGAGGATTTTTAATTGGTCCATATTGTCCAATATATGGATTTGGAGGATTAAGTATGACTTTATTATTAACTAAATATATAAATGATAAATTGATCCTTTTTGTTATGTCTATTGCTATTTGTTCAGTTATAGAATATTTAACAAGTTATGTTATGGAAAAAATGTTTCATACAAGATGGTGGGATTATTCTAATAAAAAGTACAATATTAATGGAAGAATATGTTTAGAAACAATGATTCCTTTTGGCATATTAGGTATTTTAACACTATGCTATATTAATCCATTTCTATATAGTGTATTTGATAAAATACCATCATCTATATTTAATGTAGCAGTTATAATACTAATCATTTTATATATTTTGGATAACATTATATCATTTAGAATAATATTTGGATTAGAAGATATTAAATTGAATATTAATGAGGATTCAACAGAAAAAATAACTGAACAAGTTAAGAAAATTATTGAGAATGGTAATAGAGAATTATATAATAGATTGATAACTGCATTTCCTCATATTCAGATATTCAAAAATCATAAAAAATAATTGTAAAATAAGTCTTTAAGGCTTATTTTTATTTGCATTTTAAATACTTATATGATAATATTATACTAGGGGTTTGCTAAAAGTGAACAGGAGAATGTTGTGTGATTAATTTTATATTGTGTGAAGATAATAAAAAATTTTGTAGTGATACTAGGGAATTAATAAATAAAGAAATGCTTAAAACAAAATATGAATACAAAATTTATACTTTTTATGATTATGATGCAACATTTGATAAAGTCATTAATGGTAAAATGCCTTTTAAAATATATATATTAGATATTGAAATGCCTAGTGGTTCTGGAATAGATATAGCAAGAAAAATTAGAAAAGATGATTTAAATAGCATAATTATATTTTTATCCGGTCATGAGGAACTTGGTATGTCTATATTGAAAAATGATTTTTATATTTTAACTTTTATAAATAAATTTGAAAATTATGAGGAAAGATTAAAAAGCTCTATAAAAAAGTCCTTACAAGTTATTAACAAGAAAACAATGTTAAGAATAAAAGAGAGAAGTACAACTTATACTTTTGAATTAAACAATATCTTATATATTGCTAAAGATAGTTTTGAAAGAAAAGCAATTATTTGTACAGATTATGGGGAATACAAGGTGAGTAAGACTCTCAAATATATTGTGAATAATTTGGATGGAAGATTTATTCAAACACATAGAGCATGTTATATTAACGAAGATAGAAAAGTGTTAATTGATAAGAAAAATAAAACAATTAAATTTGACAATGGAAGTAGTATAGATTTGATTTCTGATGTATATGAAGGAGTGAATTAAATTGAAAGAAATTATTGAGTATATATTAGTTGGTTTACTTACTAGCTTTATGTATATGTATGTGTGGTATAAACTTTTAGATAATCCATATGATTTTAAGAATAAGAAAACGTATATTGTATTTGTATTACTATCTGGGATAATAATTGCAAATTACTTGTTTAACAATGAGTTTTTACGAATTAGTATTATAACAATAATATTTATGATAGCTATAAAATTTTTGTTTGATGAAAAATTGAATGTTTGTGTTATGACAGCAATTATGGGGCAATTTGTTGGATTGTTAGCAGAAATAGCATTTGCTTTATTCACATTAGTATGCTTAAAAGGTGGAGAAACTATTATAGAAAAATACTCGGGTTCTTTGTTTGCTATATTATTTTTAATTTTATCAAACTATTTATTATTAAAAATAAATTTATTTAAAAAGTTAAATCGATATTTAATTGATAAAACAAAGAATTTAAATAAAATAATTTTCATTTTATTATCAATTTTGATTTTATTGATATATAATTATTTAATAATATCAGTTTATTATAAAATTAATATTGGTACATTAGCAATTGCTAATACAGTCTTAATACTTATTTATTCAATTGTTATATTCAGATTCTTAGCAACAAAAAACGATTATAACGAAGTTTCAAATAAATATATTAATACATTAACAAATTTAAAAGAATATGAAGAAATTTTAGATAAATATCGTGTGCTTAATCATGAAAATAAAAATCAGTTGCTCACAATTAGAAGTATGATTGTAAAAAAGGATAAAAAGATTCCAGATTATATTGATACAATAATAGATACTACAATTAAAGATAACGAAAAATTAATGTTTGATACCAATATAATACCAGCTGGAGGATTAAGAGCAATTATATATTCTAAAATGTCATATATGCAAGATAATAATATTAATGTTAAACTTGATATAGAACGTAAAGTAAGAACTATTGATCTTAAGGATATGACCGAAGAAAAGATATTAGATATATGTAAGATAGTAGGAGTGTTTTTAGATAATGCAATTGAAGAAGTACAAAAATTAGATAAAAAAGAAATAATTATTAAATTATATATTGATAATAATGATTTTTGTATAGGAATAACAAATAATTTTGCTGGTGATATAGATATAGAGAAAATTGATAATAAAAGATATACAACAAAAGAAACAGGGCATGGATATGGATTAGCGCTTGTGAAGAATATAATAAATCGTAATAATAAACTTTCCAATGAAAGAAGTATATACAAAGATAATTTTACCCAAATATTAAGAATAAAAAATGCAAAATAAAACAATAATTGATATCAGCAATTATTGTTTTTATGTCTACTACTATTTAATCATGCTTTTAGGCATTTTTGGTTCATCTAACATAAGAACCATGCAAGCTTGACTACCTAAGTTAGCAGCTCCAAATCCTAAGAAACTGAATAATTTAGCAAATATTCTCACAAAATCACTCCTTTCTATCATCTATGTTTAAATATTAATTTAAACCATTATTTAGTTTATATGTCAAATAATTATTATATGGAAGATTAAATATCCTATAAGTTAGTGGTGAAATTATAATACATTGCAATATCATAGATAAAATAAAACAATTAGATAAAAAGCTATCAGTAATAAGTAATGAAATAAAACTATAAATTATAGCTACTATCGTAGAAATATATTTAAAGAACAATCTTCTTTTAGGATTTATAATAGGCCTTTTTTCAGTATCGGCAGGACTGTTTTTAAATATAAGACAAATTGTAATACAACAAAGTATTATTTTTATATGCATAGCTAATACCAAATAATTACATATTAATGGTAATAATATAAAAATAATTAAAGATGATATTAAACAAATAGAACTTTTTGTAGCATGTAATCCAAAAGAAAATGTTCTAATCTCATTATAGATTAGTAAAAATAGTAAAACTTCTTTTTCAATATTTAAAATTAAAGCAAGTATTATAACGATTACTAATTTTGTAACTAATAAATAAATAGAAAACAAACCATATTTCAATTCTTCTTGTTTTTCTAAATCATAATCATTATATTTTAATATTAAGCTCATAATTTTAATAACAATAAAATCTTTCATAAAAATACCTCTTGATAAAAATAACATGTATTATATTGTAGAAATTTAGATAATATTCTAAAGAGGTTTATAAAAGTGTAGAAAAGGAATATTTCATCAAAATTGTATAATTTAGTTATTTCAGGCAATAAATCGACCATTTTAAGCAAAAAAGCATAAAAATTAAAAATAAAATAGTAAAATATGGATTATCTTTCGTTTACGATATGCCTACGAACAAAATGCATAATATGTCGAATTTTGATGTATAAAAAACATTGAAGATTACTTATAAAGTAAGGTATATTTATATTGTAAGAGAATTACTAGAAGGGAGATTTATATGATGAAAGGTAAAGTTAAATGGTTCAATAATGAAAAAGGATTTGGATTTATTGAATACAATAATCAAGAGGATATATTTGTACATTATAGTGCCATATTATCTCAAGGATTCAAAACTTTAGTTGAAGGGCAATATGTTGAATTTGATTTAGTAAGAACCGATAAGGGTTTACAAGCTAAGAATGTTGTTGAAATAAAACCTACTTTAGTGTAAAGTAGGTTTTAAAATTTCATAATAAATATGCAAAAGAATAAAATTATGTTATAATTAAATTGGGAGGATAAGGATATGAAAATAAATATACATGGAAGCAATGTCAAAATAACAGAAGCAATCAAAAATTATATTGAAGAAAAAATAGGAAAACTAGATAAATATTTTGAAACTCCAAATGAAGTTACAGCTAATGTAGTTGTAAGGGTAAGAGG
>CAYNYX010000034.1:0-8551 GCA_964401535.1 uncultured Muribaculaceae bacterium
AGCTTTAGAATTTATAAAAAAATTATTTAAGAAGTAATTACAAAAATCTTTATAAAAAATATAAAGATTTTTTAAAAAATAATTTTTATAAAAATAATCAGTGTGTTTAACTTAATAAAGTGATATAATTATAAATATAGGGATGAGAAGTATGAAACAGTTTAAAACATTTTTATTATTTTTAATACCATTAATTTATTTTGAATTAGTATTTAGATTCGCAATATTTGGTTTTGATTTTAGTCTACCATTTATTTATACAATACCATTTAAAATAATAATATCTTTTATATTATCTATATTATGTAATTTATTTAACTCAAAAATAAATAAGATATTATATACAATATTTTTAATAATATTTACATTATGGTATAGTTTAGAAATAATATTTAAAAAAATATTTGACGGATTTTTTTCTTTCGCAACATTAAAAATAGCTGATCAAGCAGTATCATTTATGGATACAGCAATCTCTCAAATAATAAATAATATTATTTATATAATAATACCATTTATTCCTATTATTTTATTAATAATATTTAGAAAGAAAATAAAATTAGAAAAAAATAAAATATTAATTAATTTAATATCATTAATAGTAACCATATTTATGTTTATATTAAGTTTAAATATATTTAAAACAGAAGCAAATGAACTATTTTATAAAGTAAATAATCATGATTTAAATATGAATAAATTTGGGGTAGGAATATCAACATATTTAGATTTAAAAAGAGCAGTATTAGGTTTTGAAGAAGAAATCCAAATAGAAGAACCAAAAGAACCTATTATTGAAGAACCAAAAGAAATAGTATATGAATATAATAATTTAGATTTGAATTTTGATAAATTAATAAGTACAACTAAAGATTCAAATGTAAAAACAATAAGTGAATATGTAAAAAATGACACTGGAACAAAACAAAACGAATATACAGGATTTTTTAAGGGTAAGAACTTAATAGTATTTATGGCTGAAAGTTTTAATGAAATTGCTGTTTCTGAAGAATTAACGCCAACATTATATAAATTAGTCAATAGTGGATTTAGTTTTGAAAATTTTTATACACCAACTAAATCAAGTACTTTAGGTGGAGAATTTCAAATATTAACAGGATTAATTGCTGATGGTAATTGTTTAACAACATGGAAAAAAGGTAAGAATTATTTTCCATATGGACTTGGTAATATATTTAATAGTTTGAACTATAAAACTTATGCTTATCATAATCATACTTATGATTTTCAAAGTAGAAATAAGTATTTAAAAGCCATAGGATTTAATAATTATATGGGTAGATATAATGGATTAGAAAAAAGAATGAAATTTTCATGGCCATCTAGTGATTTAGATATGATTAATGTTACTGTTGATGATTATATTAATTCTACTGAACCATTTATGGTATATTATGTAACAGTAAGTGGACATTTTGAATATACATTTGCTGGAAATAGTATGTCTAGAAGAAATAAATCATTAGTCAATCATTTAAATTATAGTGAAAAAGCTAAAGGTTATTTAGCGTGTCAAATAGAATTAGATAAAGCTTTAGAATCATTGATTAAAAAATTAGAAGAAGCTGGCCAATTAGAAAATACAGTAATAGCACTAGAATCAGATCATTATCCATATGGATTAAGTTTAAGTGAAATAAATGAATTATCTGATTATAAAAAAGATAAAGTAATAGAAGTAAACAGAAGTAATCTAATAATATGGAATAGTGAAATGGAAACAGTTAAAGTTAGTAAAATTGCTAGCCAATTAGATATGATTCCAACACTATATAACTTATTTGATATAGACTATGATTCTAGATTATTTATAGGGAAAGATATCTTAAGTACAGAACCAGGACTTGTTATATTTGAAAATAGAAGTTGGATTAGTGATTATGGTAGATATTATAGTGCAAATAAAAAATTTGTTCCTAATGAAGGAATCGAAGTTGATAGTGATTATGTTGATAGAATGAATAAAATAGTTTCTAATAAAATAAATATAAGTAAATTGCTTATAACTAAAAACTATTACAAGTTAATAATGGATGCTAGTAAAGAAGAAGTAATAGAAAATACTAATTAGGTGATAAAATGGATGAAAATATAAAAAGAACAATAATATTAAATCATTATCAAAATCCTATCAATAGAGGTTTGATAGAAGATAATGGTTATATAAAAGTAAATACTAATAATGAATCATGTATTGATGAAATTGATTTGACATTCAAAGTAGAGAATGATATAATAACGGACATCCGTTTTGATGGGGAAGCATGTGCTATATGTACAAGCTCAACTTCTATAATGATTGAAACATTATTAGGTAAAAATATTAAAGAAGTTGATAATATAATAAATAATTATTATAATATGATTGATGAAAAAGAATATGATGAAAAAGTCTTAGAAGAAGCAATA
This sequence comes from uncultured Muribaculaceae bacterium, assembly GCA_964401535.1. Lineage (GTDB taxonomy): Bacteria > Bacillota_I > Bacilli_A > RF39 > UBA660 > CAYNYX01. The sequence continues at coordinate 2,431 of CAYNYX010000034.1, forward strand.
GTATATAATGATATTTATAAACAACCAAATAGAAAAAAATGTGCGTTACTTCCTTGGTGGGGAATGGAAAAAGGTTTAAAAAAAATTAAATAGGAGGTTCTTATGTTGAAATTATATCGTGGTAGTGTTTTAAAACCAACTGAAATTGATGGACCATCAATAGCTTTTGCTCCAAAAGTAAGAGAAAAATTTTATATTGAGGATAAGTTTGCTGTAACTTTCAGTAATAAAAAATATGAAATTATTGATAGGGTTAATGGAAAATTAGATTTTGGTAATAGAGAAAATATATTTGATATTTTAGGTAATGAATATGCAATAGATTTAGAAGAGATAAATCGTCATGATTTAAATTTAATTGAAGCATTACAATATTTAAAAATAAATATATTATATAAAAAAGAACAAAAAGTAAAAAAATTGACTAAATAACGAATTTATTCGTTATTTTTTGTTTAAATCTAGTATAATAAATATGTGGTGGTTTTATGAAATTAACAAAAAAACTAATAAAAGAAATTTCAAAACAAAAAAATGAACCAAAATGGATGTTGGATTTTAGATTAAAATCTTTTGAAAAATTTGAAGAATTATCTAATCCTATTTTTGGACCAGAAATTAAAATAGATTTTGATAGTATAAATTATTATAAAAAAATAAATGATAAAGTAGAAAATGACTGGAATAAAGTACCAGAAGAAGCAAAATGTACTTTTAAAAAATTAGGGTTACCTGATGCTGAAAAAAAATATTTATCAGGTATAGGTGCTCAATTTGAAAGTGAAGTAGTTTATCATAATATGATAGAAGAATTAGTTAAAAAAAATATTATATTTTGTGATACCGATACAGCTTTAAAAACATATCCAGAAATATTTAAAAAATATTTTAATAATTTAGTTAAATATGATGAAAATAAATATACAGCATTAAATGGTGCTGTATGGAGTGGAGGAACATTCATTTATATTCCACCTCATACTAAAATAGATAGACCATTACAAAGTTATTTTAGAATAAATAGTAAAAACATGGGACAATTTGAAAGAACTATAATTATTGTAGATGATGATAGTGATATTCACTATATGGAAGGATGTACTGCTCCAACTTATAATGAAGATTCTTTACATGCTGCAGTAGTTGAAATATATGTTGGTAAAAATTCTAAATGTCGATATACAACTATTCAAAATTGGTCTAATAATACTTATAATTTAGTTACTAAAAGAGCTATAGTTGATAGTTATGGTTTAATGGAATGGATAGATGGAAATATTGGTTCTAAAGCTAATATGAAATATCCTAGTTGTATATTAAAAGGTGATTATGCAGAAGGTAATTGTGTATCTATAGCTTTAGCAAATACAAATCAATATCAAGATACAGGAGCTAGAATGATTCATTTAGCACCTAATACTAAAAGTAATATAATTAGTAAATCTATTGCATGTGGTGGTGGTGTTGCTAATTATAGAGGAACTGTTAGAATAGGAAAGAAAGCTGTTAATTCTTTGTCTAATATTAAATGTGATACAATCCTTATTGATGAGTTATCAACAAGTGATACAATTCCTAAAAATATATTAGAAAATAATAGTTCTATATTACAACATGAGGCAACAGTTACTAAAATAGATAAAGAAAAACTATTTTATTTAATGAGTAGAGGTTTAAGTCAAGATAAAGCTAAAGAATTAATTATAATGGGTTTTATTGATAGATTTAGAGAAGAATTACCAATGGAATATGCTGTTGAATTAAATGCTTTATTAAAAAACTATTTTTAATGTAAAAAAATGTCAAATAAAAAATATGTCAAAAATTGTTGATTTTAAAATAATCTGATTATAAGATTATTTTTTTTTGAATCCTTTTATAAAAAATATTGTTAGTTTTTGCTAACAGATTTATGAATAATTGCTATTTGTTTAATTGTAAAAATGTTGTTATTATGATGTTAGAAAGGAGGAATAATATGTTAAATCAAACAGTATTAGTTGGTAGAATAGTAAGAGATCCTGAACTTCGTGAAACCGAATCAGGTAATAAAGTTACGAATCTTACTTTAGCTGTACCTAGAAGTTATAAAAATTCTAATGGCGAATATGATACCGATTTTATTCCATGTGTTTTATGGCGTGGTGTTGCTGAAAATGTAACTGAATATTGTCACAAAGGGGATTTAATAGGGAACAAGTTCATTTGGTATAACATTATATTATTTCCTTAAATTTAATACATAATTCTTCTTTTTCTTTATTATAAACGATACTATCAAATAATTTATGTGATATTTCACTTTTAATTTCATCATTGACATTAGGATCTGATAAAGAAGTATATGCTGTTTCACATAATTTATATATTTGTTCTTTTTGACTTTCTTTTTTAAATTTTATGTTTATATCATTTAGTTCTAATTCTAAATTATCTATTTCTTTTAGAATAGCTTGTTTTTTAGTTTTATATTCATCCAAATTGTCTATTCCATCCATATAGGCATTTTCAATTCTTTTTAATTTAGATTTACTTTTTAATAATTGATTTTCTAATATAGATATTTCATTATTATCTTGTAAATCATTATTTTGTACAATACATATATTTAAATTTCCAGTAATAACCTGTTTTATTTCTTCTAATATGCTATGAACAAGAATATCTTCTCTAACATAATGATTGTGACAGCATCTAGCTTTAGTATACCAGGCACATTGAAAATAGGCAGTTCTATTATATACTTTTATTTTAACTAAGGATTTTCCGCAATCACTACATTTTACAATTCCTCTCAACCAGTGCTCATTTTTAACTTGTGGTTTTTTATATTTAAACCATGTATCATCATGTTGTTTCATTTTTTCTTGTGCTTTATCCCATGTATTAATATCAATAATTGGTTCATGTTTTCCTTTTGTTATTTTTGTATTAGGATTATGCCAATTTCTTTTCATACCACCAATAGTGAATCTAGTATATCCTATATATGCAGGATTTCTTAATAATATATGTAAATTTCTATCAGTCCATAAACAATCTCTAGCTGTTTTAATATTCATGGCATTTAATTTTAATACTATTTGTCTTATTGTAGTTTCTGGCTTTATCCACTCATTAAAAACTAATTTTACTATGTTTGCTCGTTCTTCATTTATTATTATCATCTTTGTATTTTTGTCATAGTTATATCCATATGGTGGATTTCCTTGATGTTCTCCACGAGAAGCTTTTTCTATCTTTCCTCTCAATGAATTTTCTGATAAGTTTATAGAATAATACTCATCCATGGCTTCATACATTGATTCTAATATTATTCTATCTTTACCATTCGATAATGGTTGTGTAATACTAATGACATCAATATCAAGTTTTTGTCTTAGTAAGTTCTTGTAAATTACACTTTCTGCTTTATTTCTTGCAAATCTTGAAAAATCATAAACAAGAATAATATCAAATGGTTTAGGTTTAGTTTTAGCAATTGCTATCATTTTTTGAAATTCAGGTCTTTTATCTGCTTTAGTACCAGATATGCCATCTTCTTTGTAAATATGTTCTGATAATATTTCTATATTATGATCTTTGGCATATCTCATACATAATTTAATTTGACTATCAGGACTATATTCGGTTTGATCATCGGTTGAAACACGAATATATAATGCTCCTGTTTTACAATCTTCCATCATAACTATTTCCTTTCTTTAAAAAATATGTTATAATGTAATAGAAAAATCCATTACATTATTTAAACTTATATCTTTGGATATTTTTGAATTTTGTTTAAGTTGTCTAGACTTTAATATGAGGTTTTTCAACCACTGTTAGCGCAGTGGTCTTTTTTATTAGTAGTCATTAAATTCATAATTAAAGTTATCATCAATATTACAGTTATTTTCATAATATTCTTGATACTCATCTCTCTGATTTCTACAATTACCTAATGTTTCTTTTAAGTTGTCTCGTTCAAATGTTAAATCTTCTATTTCGTGTTCTAATGATTCTATTTTTTCTTCATAATCATATTTTGAGTTAGAAGAAATTTCACAACCAGTCAAAAAAAGTAATGCAAATACAAAAATTAATATTTTTTTCATATATTATTTCTCCTAAAAGTTCCTCACTATTTATCTTAAGAATATCTGTATTAGTATATTTTAACTTAATTTTTCTTTTTTAAATTTTGATTTTCTTGATTCCGCTTTGAATATTTTACTATTATAATTATTCCAATTATTCCAATTAAATTATATCCTATAGTTTCAAAGAAGGTGCTTTGAATAATGATATTTTCATCACCAATTACCGCACCAAAATAAGCAAGTAATTGAAATGAAATTAATATAATACCTATTATTCTATTTCTTTTATATTTTTCTATCATATATTATCCTCCTTTCTCATTTATTTTAAAAACACCTTTACTAGCATATTTTTAATCAATCTTTAATTTTATAAAAATCATCTAAATCTTTAATATATTTTCTAGAAATTAAATCAGTTTTCATACCATCTTCAAAATCTATTTGTTTTGTTATTAAAGAATATTCTATTATTTTTGTCATGTTAACTATGCATGCTTTATGGCTATATATAAATTTTTTTGATAAAAAATTATACATATCATTCAATTGTTTATTAATTATTAAATTGCAATCTTTCATAGCAATAATTGTTTTTCTATTTTCATATTTTACATAATAAATATCATTTTCGGCTATTTGATATAAATTTGATTCAACTCTAATACTTAAAATTTTACTCGGATTTTGTTTCATTAATTTTTCTAGTTTAACCACAAGACTGCTTTCTAAATCTCGTTTAGAAATTGTAGTAAAATATTGAGAATCACTTCTAAATATTTGTCTCATATAATCTTCTTCGTAAGCAGATACAAACATTATTGTACTAACAAAGTCTGTAGATCTAATTTTTTCTGCAATAGTAACTCCATTTGCAGAAGGTGCTTCAATATCTAATAAATATACTTTATTATCCATGTAGGTATACATTATTTCATAAAAATCTTTTTTATAATCTTTAAATAGATATATATTATATTTGATATCTTTCTTTTTAAAAAATTTTTTGATTATTTCCTCTATTAACAGTAAAGAGTATTCATTATCATCAACTACTATAAAATTATACAACATACTACATACAACCGCCTTAATTATTCTTATACCATTATAAGGCAATTTGATAAATTTTAACAGCATTATTTTTTTGTATTCTTTTCTAATTTAGTAATATATATAATTTTTCCATTTCTATCAAAAATAATGATCATGTTATCAACTCCAAAAAAATCATAACATATTATAATTTAAAATAAAACAGATTTTGTATATCATGTAAATTTAGTAATTATTTTGTGCTTCAAATTCATTTTTTACAATTTTCATGTGTTTAAAGTGTAATTATTTATCATTTTTAATATTTTTTTTTGCTTCATATAAACTATCCATTGCTTGTGATATATATTTTTCTTGTTCTTCTTTAGATAGGTTATCCCAATTTTCATTATCAGGAGGAATAATTTTTACAGATAATCCAGTATCTTCATCCTTAAAATAAAAAATATTATTATCATTTACATATGTGTTAGAATTTAACCAATTTGTTACATGCTTTAACACATTACTTTTTGTAATTTCTTGTGAATCATTGCAACCAACATTGAAAAAGATGGATTTTACAATTTCTGATGAAACATTTAATTCTTTTGCCACTTCACAAATGATTTTTTCTAATTCAGTACCTATCTTGTCATTTACAGTTGGAAAAAAGTCATCGATAGAAACATTAAAATAATCAGCTAATGCGAATAAAATGTCATTATTTGTTTTTAATATTCCATTTTCATATCTGGATAAAGTTTGAGAAGTTATCCCTAAATATTCTGCTTCTTCTTGTTGAGTAATATTTTTCTTCAATCTTAAATTTTTAATTTTGTTTCCTATATATTTATCTATATTCATAATGTTTTCTCCTTTATATGATTATAACATATTTTTACCAATTTGGAACAAAAAGTAAATAAGTTTACAAAAAAGTCTTGACAATGTACGAAAATCGTACTAAAATGTAATTGTTACTAGAAAGGAGATATGGAAAT
>CAYNYX010000035.1:0-8412 GCA_964401535.1 uncultured Muribaculaceae bacterium
AATGTATTATTAAATCCTTCAATTACATTAATAGCATCTTGACCTGTCATACTATCAATTACTAATAAAATCTCACCACATTTTACTTCTTCATTAATACTAACTAATTCTTGCATTAAATCTTCATCAATATGTAATCTTCCAGCTGTATCTATTAATACATAATTAAACCCATTTTCTTTAGCATATTTAATAGCATTCCTAACTATTTCTACAGGGTTCTTTTTACCTTCTTCATAAACTTCAATAGATAATTCTTTTCCTATTTGTTTTAATTGATCTATAGCGGCTGGTCTATATATATCACATGCTACTAATAAAGGTTTTTTATTATATTTTTTCCTTAATAAAAGTCCTAATTTACCTATAGCTGTTGTTTTACCACTACCTTGTAACCCTACTAACATTAATGTATTAAAACTACCATTTGTATTTAAAGGAGAAGCCTCTCCACCTAATAAAGTAATTAATTCATCTTTTAAGATTTTAACAAAAACTTCACTTGGTTTTAAACTCTTACTAACCTCTTCTCCTAAAGCCTTTTCTTTTACATTATTTATAAATTCTTTTACTACTTTATAATTAACATCTGCTTCTAAAAGCGCTAATCTAATTTCTCTTGTTACATCACTTATATTATCTTCTGTTATTTTGCCATATCCTTTTATTTTATCAATAGCACTTTGTAATCTATTTCCTAAATTTTCAAACATATTAATTATTTCACCTTTCTTAAAATGTACTAGAAATATTATAACATTCATTAATATAAGAAGCAATATTACAAATTAAAAACATTTATATCTATTATAAATGTTTTCTTTTATTTATACTCTTTACTTTTTGTTTTTCACTTTCATCTTCATATACATCTTCACATTCTGTATCATCAACTATTTTTATATTAGGACTTGTTTTAAAAAATGCTGTTTCACCTAATTCTTTTGTAAATTTTTCTTTTTCTATAGCATCTAATATTCTATAATCTTCATATATATAATCCTTAGCTTTTTCTATTTCATATTCATTTATTAATCTTTCTAATTCATTTTTATTTCTAACTATACTTACTATACTTTTAATATTATTTATTGTTGTAACTGAAAAAATCATACTAAAAAATAATGACATAATAAGTTTCATTGCGAAATCAGGTATAAATAGTATCGCAATAATAATGAAACCACCAGATATTATATTAATAAGCCCTTCTTCTTTTAATCCTTCATAACTATGTTTTATATTTTCGTTTAATGCTTGTTTTACTTCTTCTAAATTCATTTTACCCACCCAATCTAATAATAACTCAATTTGTAATTAAAATCAATATTTTAACTTCTTTTTAATAAATTCTACAATAAAATATCCTAATAAGATTAATAATAATGAATATATATGAAATATTCCATTACATATTTTTTGTAAATAAATAAAATAAATTAATACATTTACTAAAGAAAATAAAATACTACTTATAATTTTTAAATATTTATTTAAAGAATATACAAATCTATAACTTATACATAACAAAATATTAAATATTACTCCATATATTAATGAAAAAATAATTAAATTAATTTGAATATCTAATTTCATTTAAATAATTTACTTAACAAACTATCTTCTTTATTTTTTGATTTTAATTCAGTATAAGTTACACTATTAACACTTCCTTTTATAGTTACGTTACCTTGATATGTATCTAATTTAACTATTTCTAAATCACTACCTTTAATAATTAAATTACCTAATGTTGTTTCCATCAAAAATTCATTTTTATCAAAACTATCTATTTTTTTAACTCCACTAATTATAATATTTTTTCTTTCACTAATAGTTATATTATGATTAAAACTAGATATAACATTTTCCATCTTGTCCATATATTCCTCCTGCTTAATTATATGAACATATTAAAAAAATATTAAAAAAACTTGCTTAAAGCAAGTTATATTTATATGGAGGACCCAGTCGGATTTGAACCAACGATCGGGGAGTTGCAGTCCCATGCCTTAGCCTCTTGGCTATGGGTCCAAATAAATACATATAAATTATATCAAATCTAAAATTAAATGACAAGTTTTTTTGAATAATTTATAATATTTATATTTTACTTAGTTTTCTTCTTCTACTTTAATCAAATCATAAACAATAATATCATTTGATATAGCTATAAGTAAAGAAGCATATTCACTATATTTTTCAATATATTTTGCACTTACAGAAGTAGCACCATTTAATAATTTACCTTCATCTTTTTGATAATTATAATACATTTTATCAGTTAACCAATTGCCATCAGGAAATACTACTACATTATCTTTAATACTAAATATATCATTACCTAAAGCATATTTATTTTTAAATCCAAACATATTACCTAATGTTGGATAAACATCTATCATTCCCATTACAGTATCATTTGTAACATTAAATTCTTTATCTTTTGTCCAAATAATAAAAGGGACTTTTCTATTTATTTCATAATCAAAATCATCTATTACTTTATAATTCGGATCATCATTATCTATAAATTCTCCTGTTTTATAATCATAATTGTAATATTTTTCATACTCATTTTGTTTTATTTTAGCATCATGATCTCCATATATAATAATAACAGTATTATCTAATAATCCATTAGAATCTAAATCATTTAAAAGTTCTCCTATTGCTTCATCAGCATAATTAACGGATTTAATATAATTACCTATAACAGTATCCTCTAAGAATGGATCTGTTGTCTTTTTACCATCTAAATTAATATATGTATTTGTTACATCAAAATCATTATATTCTTTTATATCAGAAAAAGGTGTATGATTTGATAACATAAGTAATACTCCATAAAATTTAGTATTTTTTATATTATTAATCATAGGAACTGATTGTTTAAAAAATGATTTATCACTTAATCCTAATCCTATTGTTTCATCTATAACATAATCATTTGTGTAACAATAGTATTTATTATAGCCTAAATTAATATGCATGATCCAAAAATCACAATTATTACCATGCATACTAAATGTATAATAACCTTGTTCTCTAAGTGATTTGGGAATAGAATTATATGTTCTGTCATAATAACTTTTAAATACTGTGCCACTATTAGCAGGCATTAAAGAAGTATTAAATGTAAATTCAGTATCACTACTAGTTCCAACACTTTCTTCAGAATAAAAATTAGAAAAATATATTCCTTCTTTAGCTAATCTATTTAAATTAGGTGTTACTTCTTTATTATTGATTTTTAAATTTAAAACGTAATTTTGAATACTTTCAGCATGAATAACAATAACATTTTTATCTTTAAATATTCCTGTATATTCATTATCAGTATATTGTTTATCTATACTATAATATTCTCTAAATTCTTTATATGCACTATCATAACCAAATATTTCAGTTAAATTTAAAGTTAAAGTTTGAAATAAATCATTAAATTGATATACTAAAGCTCCATAATGCATTACTATATATTCTCTATTCCATTTATTAAATAATCTATTTATTCTTACTGGACTTAAAGTAAAACAAAATAGTATTAAAAATATTAAAGCACTAATTAAATTGTTTTTTAAATTTATTTTTCTTTCTTCTTTAGTATTTATATCACCTAATAAATCATGTTTTTTAAAATATTTATAAATGAATATAAAAGCAAATATTTGCCAAAGATAAATTAAATCTTTAACTTCCATAATATTTTCTACAATAGCATTACCAACATCAACTACTTGTAATGCTGTTGTAAGTAAAGAAATTGATGCATATGAAACATAATTAGTATAATATACTGAATTTATTATTGATAAAGTAACTATTATGAAAGACCACACCAAAAAATATTTAAATACATTTTTCTTTTTAAATAAATTAGAAAAAACACTTATTATTAATAAAACAAAGAGATCTGCTAAAAAAGGACCTATTTCAAAATAGTTTTTAACAGTTAAAAATCTTAGTAATGTTGTATTTATTAAGGAAAATATAACAAAACAAATAAGAAGTTTATTATTTATTAAATATTTTTTAATGTTTTCTATTACTTTCAATGCAACTCACCTCATGTACTATGATTATATCATTTTTAATATACATTTTCTACTTTAAATATTATAAGTATTATGATTACAGTAACTAATAAATATATAAAAGGTATTATAATGTTAAATTTTGAATCTAATTCAATATAATCTTTATATCTATTTTTATATTTTTTCTTTAATTTCTCTACTCTTATTTTAGCAAACATTGTATATATAGGATTGGTAATTGTACCATATATGAAAAAACTAATGATTTTTAAAACAAATAATTTAATTAAATCTAATTTATTAAATAACAAATAAAATAAACCTAAATCTATTAAAATTAATATCCCACTTAATATATATAATTTTATATAACATAAATAAAATGGGCCAAATATTCCTGCTTTAATATTACATGCTCCATGATATATAGAAGGTTTTACATATAACCTTAAATCACTTATTTCAGGATCAACAGTTGTAATTTGGATTTCTTTTTGATCTACTATCATATAACCACATTTTATACAGTAATTATGTTTACAATTAGTTTTACATTTAGGGCAAATCATACCATCCCTCCAATACTATTATACAAGAAAAATAAGGAAATTTCTTTCCTTATTCTATTTCTTTACATTTTTATTAACAACTTTTTTAGTTGTCTTTTTAGTTGGTTTCTTAGTAACAGGTTTTTTTGCTTTTTCTTTTACTTTTTTTTCTTCTTTAACTATTTCTTCTTTTTGTTCTTTTTTAGTTACCTTTTTAGCTTCTACTAATTCTTTAGCCATTTTTTGCATTGCTATTTGATTTTTAATTGTTAATGCTAACATAACTACAAATACTAATGAAACTAATACAATAATTAAAATTATATAATTCTTTGGTGGTTGTAAGTCTTTTTGAATATTATTTTTAGTATAATAATCATCTATAAAACTTTTTAATGTTTCTTCATTTTCAAATCCCACTTGTCTAGCTAATAATTTTTTACCTTTTACAACAAGAATAGTTGGTGTTGATAATGTTTGATCATCCATTTGTTTCTTAATATAGTCATAAGAACCATAGAAATAATCATATTCTTCTTGTGATTCAAAACCTAAATTAAAATAATTAATTTCTATATTTAAAGTTTTTGCTAAATTATTTATATAACTTTTAGCATTTATACATGCACTACATGTATGTTGTGCTAAAACAATAATTGATTTTTTATCACTTTCAACTATTCCTTTATAATCATTAAAATCAATATATTTTAAATCATTATATAAAGGTACATAAACTTCTTCTTTATTAATAAATCCATATTCTTTTAATTTATCAAATAAATCTTCTTCTGGAATAAATCCAGGAATTGTTTCTTTTACTTTACCTTTTTCAGTAATAACAGTTGTAGGAGTACCAAATTCTTTTTCATCAATACCTAATTTTTTAAACCAAGCTTTTTGTCCAGCTTCTGATACTACATCAGTATTTACATAAATATAATTAATATTATATTTTTCAGTTAAATAATCTAATCCTGGTTTATATGCTGCGCAAAATCCACAAGTTGGTCTACCTAAATAAATAATTTTTGTTCCTTTAGATATATCTTTGTTTTGTTCACTATCTAAAGCAGCTGCGTTTACCCCTGTCATAATAAACATACTAACAATAATTAGTACCATGCATTTTAAAACTTTTTTCATAACTAACCTCAATTCTTTTCTATACTAATTTCGCATTCTATATCATTGATATCATATACTTCACTAATATTTTCTTTTTTATTAATTGAAACAGCTAATGTTTCATTTTTAATAAATTCTAAATAATTAGTTATAGATTTATCAATCATATCATTACCATTATACCACACTTTTATTCTATCTGTTATAACTAAATCCGCTTCTTTTCTTAAACTTTGTATTTTTCTTATTAATTCACGAGCTAAACCTTCCAAAATCAAATCTTCTGTTAATTCTGTATTTAAAATTACAAAAGTATTACTATTATTTGAAGAACAGAATCCTTCTTTTACTTCTATTTTAATTTCAACCATATTTGGTTCTACTACAAAATCTTCATTATCTAATTTAATAATTATATTTTCACTCTTTAATTTTAAAGCTTCTTCATTTGTTAATTCTTCCAATTTATTTTTAAATAAATTGATTTTATTTCCTAATATCTTACCTACTTCTCTAAAATTAGGTTTTACTATATAATTCATATATTTAGTCATATCTTCAATAAATAGTATTTCTTTAACATTTAATTCTTCTTTTATGATACTTACTAAATCACCAATTACTTCTAAATCACTATATGGTAATATTAATTCACTAATTGGTTGTCTAACCTTTATTTTAGCATCCTCTCTTGCAAATCTACCTAAAGAACATATATCTCTTACTAAATCCATTTGTTTTTCAATATCTTCATTTATTAAATTTACATCATATTTAGGAAAATCACTTAAATGAACTGATTCTAATCCTGTTAAACATCTGTATATTTCTTCTGATATAAATGAAGCAATTGGAGCACATAATTTAGATAATGTTAGTAATGCTTCATAAGTAGTTAAATAAACAGCTTTCTTATCTTCTGTTAGTTCACTTGCCCAGAATCTTCTTCTATTACTTCTTATATACCAATTAGATAAATCATCATTTAAGAAATCATCAATACTTCTTACTACAGTTGTTAAATCATAATTATCATAAGATTCTGTTACTGTTTTAACTAATTTATTTAATTTTGATAATAACCATTTGTCAGTTATATCTCTATTCTTTACTTCAATATTATAATCTCTTGGATCTATATCATCAGCATTCGCATACATTTCAAAGAATGAATAGGTATTTTTTAATGTTGAAATAAATTTTGAATAAATATCTTTTAAACCATCTATATCAAATTTAATAGGAGTCCAAATTGGTGATACTGATGGAATATACCATCTTATTGTATCAGCTCCATATTCATCAATTATATTAAATGGATTTATAGCATTACCTTTAGATTTATGCATTTTTTTACCAAATTTATCTAATAGTAAATCATTAACTAAAACATTTTTATATGGTGCTTTACCCATTACAAATGTTGATATTACAAGTAATACATAAAACCAACCTCTTGTTTGATCAATTCCTTCACAAATAAAATCAGCCGGAAATTGATTTTCAAATATTTCCTTATTTTCAAAAGGATAATGATATTGAGCAAATGGCATAGAACCTGAATCAAACCAACAATCCATTACTTCTTTTCTTGAACCAATCATTTCTAAATGGCCACAACTACATTTCCATAAAGGTATTGGTGTACCCCAATATCTACTTCTTGAAATAGCCCAATCATTCATATTCTCTAACCAATTACCAAATCTTTTTTCTCCAACAAAACTAGGATACCAATTAATTGTATTATTTTGTTCGATTATTTTATCTTGAAAATTTGTTGTTTTAATATACCAACTTGGTTTTGAATAGTATAAAAGTGGTGTATCACATCTCCAACAATGTGGATAATTATGTTTTAATTTTATTTTTTTAAATAATTTATCTTGTTCTTTTAAATACTTTATTATTTCTATTTCTAATTCAGAATCTAAAACCCATCTATCTTGCCATGGACCTTCTTTATATTTTCCATCTTCTCCTACAGGATTTAAAACAGGAAGATTATATTTTTTCCCTACATTATAATCATCTTCTCCAAATGCAGGAGCAATATGAACTATACCTGTTCCTGTATCCATAGTTACATAAGTATCGTTTGTAACAAAGAAAGCTTTTTTATCAGGTTTTATAAATGGTAATAATTGTTCATATTCCATATATTCTAAATCTGTTCCTTTATATGTTTCTAATACCTTGTAATCATCACCTAATACTTGATGAGCTAGAGATGACGCTAAAATAAATTTGTAACCCATACTTTCAACTTTTATATATTCTTCGTTAGGATTAACACAAAGAGCAACATTTGCGAGTAAAGTCCAAGGTGTTGTTGTCCATACTAAGAAATAACAATCTTCATCCTTTTTCTTCATAGTTACAATTACTGAATTAACATCTATTTCTTTATAACCTTGAGCAACTTCATGAGACGCTAAACCTGTTCCACATCTAGTACAAAATGGTAAGATTTTATGACCTTCATATATTAAACCTTCATCAAAGAATTTCTTTAATATCCACCATTCTGTTTCTATATAATTATTATCATATGTAACATAAGGATGTTCTAGATCAATAAATTGACCCATTTCCTTAGTTAATTTAGTAAATGATGTTTCATTTTCCCATACATCTTCTTTACACTTTTTATTGAACTCAGCAATACCATATTTTTCAATATCATTTTTACTTGT
>CAYNYX010000036.1:0-995 GCA_964401535.1 uncultured Muribaculaceae bacterium
CTATCATTTAGAAGATTTGAAAAAGTAACTAAATTAGAAAATGAACAATATGGTTCATACATTCATATGGGTGGTAAAATTGCTGTACTAATCGTTTTAGAAAATAGCAATGAAGAAGTTGCAAAAGATGTAGCAATGCATGCAGCTGCTATGAGACCAAGTTATGTTGATAGAGCAGAAGTACCTGCAGAAGATATTGAAAAAGAAAAAAGCATTCTAAAAGAACAAGCAATTAATGAGGGAAAACCAGAAGAAATTGCTGCAAAAATGGTTGAAGGAAGAATCCGTAAATACTATGAAGAAGTATGCTTGAATGAACAAGCATTTGTTAAGAATGGCGATATTAATGTAAGCACTTTTGTAAAAAATAGTGGTGGAACTATTAAAAAAATGATTAGATACGAAGTAGGAGAAGGCATCGAAAAAAGAAATGAAGATTTTGCTGCTGAAGTAGCTAAACAAATTAATGGTAATTAAAAAAAGAAACCTGTTATAAAACATAACAGGTTTTTATTTTATATTAATCTTATTTCATTTTCATTATAGAATTTTTTATTTTTATCAATTCGATCATAGAATAATATACCATTTAAATGATCTATTTCATGTTGAAAAGCGATTGATAATTCTTCTCTAGCTCTTACTTTTATTTCATTACCATTTTCATCTAAACCAACAATAGTAACTCTTGCATATCTAGGTATATGCCCTTCAACTTCACGATTAACACTTAAGCATCCTTCACCAACATCTGCAGCTATCATTTCTTCTGAATGGCTAATAATAGATGGGTTTATAAATACATAATTATCAAATTTACCATCTTCAACTTCATGAACAATAATAATGACTTTTTTTAATATTCCTAATTGTGGAAACGCTAAGCCCATTCCTGGTCTTAAATTATATTTTTTTTCATATTCTTCTATTTGACTAAAAGTTAATTGATCAATTGCTTGTTGAATTAATTTTTTTTCATTATTGCTTAAAGGAAA
>CAYNYX010000036.1:1005-8412 GCA_964401535.1 uncultured Muribaculaceae bacterium
AAAATTTTATTTTTTTCATCCAAAATATTCAATTTTTTAAACATGATACCACATCCAAACAGATATATTATATCACAAATTTAAAAAAAAGGAAGTATTTACTTCCTTATCTTGGTCCTGGTCCTGGTCCTGGAGTATATCTAGTACCAATTATAATTATTAATAAAATAAATAAAACTAGTATGATTGCTGCTCCATATCCACTGCCATAGCCGTATCCACCTTGACCGCCACCACAACAAGTATTTGGTTGACCACAACCGTATCCGCCATAATAATACATATTATTACCCTCCAATCTAATATTATTGTATTAAAGTGTCTACAAAATGACTATAAATATAACCTATTTTTTGAAATTAATGACAAAATATTTTATTAAAACTAAATATATGGTAATATATATATGATAGAGGTGAAACATGATAAGAACAATTAAAAACAATATAAAAAATTGTGATAAAGTTTTATTGACTTTAACTTTAATAATGTTTATATTTGGATTACTAAATATAGTAACTGCATCGAGTAGAGAAGCAGTAGTACGATATGATGCTTCTTTATATCATTATTTTTATAGACAATTGTTGATATTATTGTTTGCTTTTACTTCTTCTATAATCATTATATGTTTAAATACAAGAGAGTATCAAAAAATGGTCAAAATAGGATTTGCTGTAATTATATTTTTATGTGGTTATTTGTTGGTTTCTGGTACTTCTATAAAAGGAGCTGCCAATTGGATAGAAATACCAATCATTGGTCAATTTCAACCAAGTGAGCTTGCTAAACTTATTATTATAATGACACTTGCTGTAGTTTTTGAAAAATATCATAATATATTTCAAAATAAAGAAGCAAAAAGATATGATAAAATAGCAATAGTTTTAGCAGTAGGTATAGTTATACCGTTTATTGTATTCCTTCAAAAAGATTTTGGAACAGCTTTTATTATATTCACAATATTTTTTGTCCTTTTTTTATCAAGCCCTATTTTGAAGAAAGATAAAATTAAAACAATTATATTGATTATAATGATATTTATAATAGGGGGAATTGGTCGTTATCTAATGAGTGGATATATCTTTACATCTGCTCAAATGAGTAGATTTGATTTTACCAATCCTTGTCAAAAATATGAAAATTCCGGATACCAAATTTGTAATGGATATATAGCTATTAACAATGGTGGTTTAAAGGGTTTAGGTATTTCTAAAAGTAAACAAATTTATTCATATATACCAGAACCACATACAGATAGTGTTTTCGCAATTATTGCGGAAGAAAATGGTGTTCTAATATGTGCATGTATATTTTTAGTATTTACTATTATTTTATGGAGAATTATTAAAATATCTAGTGAATCATATACAAAAAGAGGAAGATATATTGGATTAGGAGTAGCAACATATATATTTTTACATTTATTTTTAAATCTTGGTGGATTATTTGGGTTAATTCCTTTAACAGGTGTACCATTACCATTTTTCTCTTATGGTGGATCATTTTGTGTTACTTTAGTATGGTCATTAGCGGTTGTTCAAAGAATTAATATTGAAACACAAATTAAAAATCAAAAAAATATTAATAAAAATGCTTAAAAAACTATTTATTATAGACTAATAGTTTTTTTTTTGTTAAAATATTAGATGGGATGTGGTAATATGCTTATAACGTCTATTGAGAATAAAAAAATCAAAAATTTAAAAAAACTTCAAATTAAAAAATATCGTGATGATTCAGATTATTTTTTGATTGAAGGAAAACATCTAGTAGAAGAAGCATATAAACTACAATTATTACATGAATTAATATTAGAAGAGAATGAAGAATATTCCTTAGATGTACAAACAACTTATGTAACAAAACCTATCATAAATTACTTAAGCGAAGTAGAAAAACCAACCAATATTATTGGTGTATGTAAAAAAAACAAGGAAAAAGAAATAGGAAATAGAGTATTAATGTTGGATAGTATTCAAGATCCAGGTAATTTAGGAACAATAATAAGAAGTGCTGTTGCGTTTAATATTGATACTTTAATATTAAGTTTAGATACAGTTGATTTATATAACAGTAAAGTTATTAGATCATGTCAGGGAATGATGTTTAATTTAAATATTATAATTAGAGATTTAAGAACTGAAATCATGGAACTTAAAAAAAAAGGTTATAAAATAATTGGAACAAAAGTAACTAATGGAATTGATGCAAAAACACTTGAAAAAAAAGATAAACTATGTATAATAATGGGTAATGAAGGAAATGGTATATCAAAAGAAATCATTGACTTATGTGACAATTTTATATACATTAAAATGAATAATAAGTGTGAAAGTTTAAATGTTGGTGTAGCAACAAGTATTATTCTATATGAATTAGATAAGTAGGTGAAGTATGAATTTTATATATATTGGAGATATAGTAAATACCCATGGTATTAAAGGTGAATTAAGAATTTTATCTGATTTTAAATATAAAAAACAAATTTTCAAACCTAACTTTACATTATATGTTGGAAGAACAAAAGAACCATTAGTTATAAATTCATATAGAAAACATAAAACATTTGATATGGTATTGTTTGAAGAAATTGAAGATATAAATGATGCAATTGCTTATAAAGGTGATAAAGTTTATATAAATCGTGCTGATATTAAGATTAAGGGCTATTTCAATGAAGATTTAATTGGATTAGATGTATATGGAAATGATATTTTATTAGGTAAAATAGAAACGATAATGAAAAGTGCAGCTCATGATATTATTGTTATAAAATCTACAACTAAGAAACAATTAATACCATATGTAGATGAATTTATTAAAAAAATAGATTTAAAAAGTAATCGAATGGACATTAATGTAATAGAGGGTTTAATAGATGAAAATTGATATTTTAAGTATTTTCCCAGATATGTTTAATGGCTTTTTAGAAACATCAATTATAAAAAGAGCAATAGATAATAATAAAGTTGAAATAAAAATCCATGATTTTAGAGAATATTCTAAAGATATACATAAAAAAGTAGATGACTATGCTTTTGGTGGCGGATCAGGAATGGTATTGATGCCACAACCTATATTTGATTGTATTGATTCTATAAAAAGTGAAGATAGTTATGTAATATTAATGACACCACAAGGAATAAAATATAATCAATCAACTGCATACAATTTAGTAGATAAAAAGCATATAATTATTATATGTGGTCATTATGAAGGTTTTGATGAAAGAATAAGAACTTTAGCAGATTTGGAAATAAGTATTGGTGATTTCATTTTAACAGGTGGAGAAATTCCTGCTATGGCTATTACTGATAGTATTATAAGATTAATAGATGGTGTGATTAGAGAAGATTCACATATTCAAGAATCATTTCATGACAATTTGTTAGATTATCCTGTGTATACTAAACCAGTATCATATAGGGGGATGGATGTTCCTGATGTGTTATTATCAGGCAATCATAAATTAATTAATGAATTTAGGAAAAATGAACAGATTAAGAGAACAAGAATAAGAAGGCCGGATTTATTAGAAAAGAGTTGATTTTATGAAATTAAATCATTGTTTAATTAGTAAGAGTAAATATGATGGAAGTTTAATATATATTGATAGAGATATATTAAATGGATATGAAGTTAAACCAAAAAAGAATTTAAAATATGATGGTGTTAAGGTTAATAAAATGATTATAATTAATCCATCTTTTATTGATAGAGTTTTAAAAAAGAAAACTAAAATAAGATTAGAGTATTATTTGAAACTTATTATTGAACAAATGGATTCTGATGATTCAAATCCTACTGATTTAAGACAAGCATTAAATGATTTAACGAGATATAAATCAATTGTTAAAAATAATTATAGTAAGTATTTAGAAGAAAAATATTTAAAATTATTATTAAATAAAATAAATGTTATAGAGACTGAACTTAAAACAAGAATTCTTTATGTTAATAATAATCATATTGAAAAAACAGGAAAATCAAGATAAAGTATTGTTTTTTAAAAAAAGTTGTGCTATAATTCTTTAGTAATCCGCTTATCAATTATTGTCTTAGTGATATTGAATTAATATATATTATGATAATGATTATGATTTTATAGAAAGAGGGACATTATGAATTTAGTAGAAAAGATTACTAATAAGCAAATTAGAACAGATTTACCACCATTTCAAGTTGGTGATACTGTAAAAGTAGATGTTAAAATTACTGAAAAATCTGGTTCTAAAGAAAGAGAAAGAATTCAAAGCTATGAAGGTATTGTAAAAGCTATTCAAGGCAGTGGAATTGGTAAAACATTTATTGTTAGAAAGATTTCTTCTGGTGTTGGAGTAGAAAGAACATTCCCATTTAATTCACCTGTTATTTCAACTGTTGTTGTTATAAGAAAAGGTAAAGTAAGAAGAGCAAAATTGAATTATTTACAAGGCTTAAGAAAAGAAGCAAAAATTAAAGAAAGAAATTAAGCTGTTTAGTTTAATTTCTTTTTCAATATAAAGAATTGAGGGATTGAATGAAAAGATTGAAAGGACTATTACCTTATATAATAATTATAATTGTAGTTGTATTGATTAGAACATTTATTGTTACTCCAGTAAGAGTAGTAGGTAGTTCAATGAGTAAAACTTTAGAAGATGGTAATATAGTTTTACTTAAAAAGTATGATAAACAATATGAAAGATTTGAAATTGTGGTTTTTAATAGAGATGATGATCGTTTAATAAAAAGAGTAATAGGTTTACCTGGTGAGTATATTGAATATAAAAATGGTGTTTTATATATCGATAATGAAGTTGTTGAAGATGTTAAATTGGATGCAATAACTACTGATTTTCCAAAAGAAATAATACCAGATGATCATTATTTTGTAATGGGTGATAATAGGGAAGATTCATTAGATAGTAGAATAATAGGTCCAATATCTAAGAATGAAATAATAGGAACAACATCATTTTCAATTTTCCCATTTAAAAGTTTTAATTAAGTAAATAAAAAATCAATTCATGTATTAAAGAATTGATTTTTATTTTTATTAATTACCTATAATAGTTATTGTATATGTTTTTCCTTCTGTAAATATATTATTTCCACCTTTTATTGCTGAATCAGGATGAATCATTCCAGCATTACCTTCATTAGAAGGTTTTTTTATAAATTTAAATGTTATATCAGAACATCCTTCTTGTTTTAAGGCATTAGGTAATTTTGACTTTAAAGAAGTTATAGTATCATCTGCTGAACCAATTTTTAACCAAGTAGGTTGTATATATATTTCGCATTTGCTGGCTGGTCCTTTGGTTAAAGATAATGTTACATATGTACCGCTTACAACTGTAACCCCAATTTTTTTATTTTGATTTACTACGGTGTCAGCTTTACTACTACTATAACCACTATATATAAAGCTACAATTTAAACTTTTACTTTTGCACAATGTTAATGCTTCTGATTTTGATTTACCTATAAAATTAGGAATTGTTATAGCTTTACCATTTGAAATATATATAATAATTGATTGATTACTTACTATTACGTCACCTTCATTAAGAGAAAATTTAATTATATTTCCTTTTGAAACAGTGTCATTATATGAATATTCTTCTTTATATTTTACATTGTATGTATTAGCCCATGTTCTGAATTCATTTAAAGAACTAAAATGTTCCATTATTAATGGTCCTCTTGATGTTACTAATTCTACTTTTGTTTCTTCTTCAATTATATCGCCATCTTTATAGTTAGAACTTATTATGTTACCTAATTGAATGTTATCATCATATTTATCTTGATAAGATATTTTTAAGTTGTTACTAATAATCCATTGTGTTACATCATCTACTGTCATAGATAATAGGTTAGGTACTGTAATAGGTATTCCTTTTGAAACAATTAGATTAACTGTATCAGTAGCGTTTACATTTTCATCTTTTCTTATACTAGAACTAATGATATTATTTCTAGTAACAGTTTCATTAAAATCATATTGTTTTTTATAGTTAATACCATTCCTTTTTAACCACAATTCTGCTTCAAATAATGTTTTGTTTGTTAAATCTATCATTGTTAGTGTTTCAAATTCAGTATTTCCAGAAGAAACTGTAAGTACAATTTTATCATTTCTTCTCATTTGTCCTTTAATACTTTGATCAATAATTATATCTTTTTCAATATTTTTATCTTTTACATATTCAATTTGTATGTTATTCATATAGTTACTATTCATTTCGTTAATAGCGTCATCTATATTCCAACCAATCATATTTGTAAGAATAATTGTTTTATCATAGTTTGGTCCAGAAGATATTACTAAGGTGATTTTGTTTAAATTTTTAAGTAATTGATTTGTATCAATATTTTGATTTATAACTACATATTCATCATATATATCACTATATTCGTATATTGTATTTAAAACAATATTATTTTCTTTAGCCCATTCATTTGCTTTACCATATGACATACCAACTAGATTGGGCACTAATTTTTGTGTTTCAATTGATATTACTTTATTATCGACTAATATTGTAAATGTAAGGTAACCAATCATTGAAAAGATGGTTAAATATTTAAATATTTGTTTTACTTTTCCTTTTAATGTTAGTGATAATGATATAATTATTGTTAAAAATAATAAAATTGAATTATTTATTATTAAAAACAGGTAATTTATTTCATCGGTTTTTTTACAAACATTGTAATATAAATTATAAGCTGCTAATAAAACCAAAGTAATAGATAAGATGATTGCGATAATATTACCAATATTGTTGTCTTTTTTAATTGTTAATTTCTTAGTTTTATTAATATTAGTATTATTATTTTTTAGTGAATGTTCCATTTCTGTAGTATTCACTATTTTGGTATATGATGAAGGATTGATTTCTTTTTCTAATTCTTCAATTTCAATATCATCTATTTCTATATCTTTCGTTTTGCCTTTTGATAATTTGATTTCTTTGATCTTATTTTTCATATTATCACCATCTTAATTATATCTTATAAATAAAAAAAAAGAAATAGCATTATATTTTAAAGTGTACATATAATATAATATATATACACAATTTGACAAAAATCAAAAAATTTGTTATTATTTATACATACATGTGGCACATTATTCTAGTCAATGTATTTATTATGAAGGCGGAGCTAAAAGTCCGCTAAAGAGCACATCGATGAAACTTTTGGTGTTTGCTTCTTACGCCCAGTTTGGGGTGGATGCTGAAAGGTAGAATGAATGGGCAGCCGTAATGGCATACGAAACTGACCCATCATTTGTGGAGACCTAATATTGTGG
This sequence comes from uncultured Muribaculaceae bacterium, assembly GCA_964401535.1. Lineage (GTDB taxonomy): Bacteria > Bacillota_I > Bacilli_A > RF39 > UBA660 > CAYNYX01. The sequence goes on from CAYNYX010000036.1 coordinate 8,312, forward strand.
TTTATAATTACGAATTAGGATTAAACCTACTATGTGGGGCAACCTATGAGTAGAGTAGCTTGTCTTGAGTGAGTAAAGGGAATTAATGATCAACTGAGTTA
>CAYNYX010000037.1:0-208 GCA_964401535.1 uncultured Muribaculaceae bacterium
TTCTATTTTTTCATTATTTAAAATACTTTTAAATTCTGATTTATATGTTCCACTTGATAATGGTGCATAAATAACTATCAAATCTTTATTATTAAAATATTCATCATCATAACTATTTAATTTAGTTACTATTTCTTCTTTCAAATTATTATTCTTATTTAATATATTCCCAATATCTTCTTTTTTGGTTATTTTTTCTATTACATTA
>CAYNYX010000037.1:218-8379 GCA_964401535.1 uncultured Muribaculaceae bacterium
TATAATTAAAATAATATCCCTCATATTTTTCATATTTAATTTTGCTAATTGATTTTTGTTCTCTATAATAATCTACAGATTTCATATTATTAGGGAAAATATAAAAATCAGTCCCAGTTATTCCATCCAAAGTATTCCATTTTATAATCTTATATAGTATTGCTCTATATTCAATAGTTCCACCATCTTTATATTTCATTTTCAACGGAAATACCAATATTACTAATAATAATATAATAACTATAATTATAATTGCTTTACTTTTTTTCTTCATAATTTCTCCTTTTCTTAAAATAACATTAAGTCAATATTATTCTAACTTAATGTTATCATATTTTTATATATTTTGCAAAAATTATTGTACTTGACCCATATAATCTAATAACTTTAAGAATAATTTAACAAATTTAGATTCTAAACCTTTACTTCTCAATCTTCTAACCGCAATTCTCTTTTTTCTAACTTCATTATCATTGAATATTGCTTCATCAATCAATTGTTTTAAATCTGTTTCTATTGGTAAATCACTAATTATTCCTTCAATGTCATCATTTATTATTCTTAAGGCATCTATTTCTATATCTTTACCCTTACAATTTATAGTTAATTGTCCAATTGTTTTAATATTTTTAGCTTCAACTATAAAATTAGGTCCATCTACATAAGAACTAACTTGAATTTGTTCTTTATCAAAATATGCAATAATTTCTTTGGCCTGTTTTGTATTTCTAAAAATAATTTTATAATTTCTTGTTTCAGGAACAATACCACTCTTACCTTCAACTGCTCTTATAATTATTGTATAATTATTTGGTAAATAATTATAATCAATAGTGGTTCTTAAAAAATAACCTTTTTCATATAATGTACTTACCCCATCATCTTCATTTAAAGTATACATATTGCTTCTACCAGGGAAAACATGAATTTCCATATTTTTAGGTGGATTGGTATCATTGATATTATCATTATATCCTAAAGGAATAATACCACCTGCTTTAACAAAAACAGGATAATCTTGTTCTTTAAAGAAAGATACATGTTTTTTACCACCCATAAATTTTTTACCTGTCATAAAGTTATACCAAACACCATCTGGTACAAAGAATTTATGGATAGTTCTATTCATTATATAATCTTTTTTATTAGTAATCGGACTTATAAAGAATTCACTACCGAAATAATATTCATTTCTATATAATAAATCATCATACATTTCAGGATATTTATAATATAAAGGTTGAATAAGAGGAGTTCCATCTTTATGATATTTATAAGCTTCACTATATAAATATGGAATCAATTTTCTTCTTAAATCTAAATATTCTTTAACAATAGTATATGTTTTAATACTCCATTTCCATGGTTCTCTTTTATAATACTTACATTTATCTGAACCAAATTTTAGAATAGGGCTAAATACACCTAATTCAACATATCTAGCATATAATTCATTGTCTTCAATTCCTTTATAATAACCACCAATATCATGACTCCACCAAGAAACACCTATATTAGCAGCATTTAAATTATGAATTGGTATTCTTTTTAATGTATCCCAACTAACAACTGTTTTACCTGAATAAAGAACAGGATAACGATGAGATGCTTTACTTGTATTATAACTTAATACCATTGGTCTTCTTTGATAATCTCTTTTTACATCATAAGCTTGATAATATTTTAAAGTATTTAATTTATCTAAATCATTTTTATAATCTATAAAATAGAAATCAACACCAATAGTATCTAAAGGATGAATCAATAATTTTAAATATGCATCTATAAATTTAGGATCATATATATTAAATGGAATCACTCCTTTTGAATCTGCTTCCAAATAACTTTTAATTTTTTCATAATTTTGTTCAATTGGATATATACCTTCAGATGGATCAACAGTTAATCCTAATCTTATCCCTTTAGCATGTAAATATTTAATCATTTCACTAGGAGCCTTAAAACACATATTATTAAATGTAAATCCTGTTTTTAAAACACCTTTATTTGTTTGAACATTATTATGCCAATTATAATCTAATAGTAATACTGATAAAGGAATATCATTATCAGAAAAATCATCAACTAATTGTTTTAAAGTCATATCAGTATATGCTACATTCTTATTCCACCATGTACCTAGTGCATAACGAGGTAATAAAGCTGGATAACCAGTTAATTCATAATAATCTTTTAAACAAGATGCGAAATCTTTTCCATAAACAAATAGATATATATCGATATTACCTTTTTGTCTTGTTTCTGTTTGACCATTTTCTAACATAATACTAGAATTTGAATCATCAATCGTAACAAAACCATCTAAAGAATAAAGTCCTTTTTTATATAAAACTTTTCCTTTAGAACTTTCAAACATTGTATCACAAGCACCATAATTTCTAACTTCTGGATGTTTATAATACCAATATTTATCAGTACCTTTTAATGTTACTTTTAAATTACTACCTGGATTTAATCTTCCACCATAAAAATTTTTACCTTTTGTATATGATAGAAAGAAAAAATCTGTTTCTATTTCTAAAAAGTAATCATCTTCTTTTTTTTCAAATTTTGGTTTTTCAAAATTTCTATTCCAAATAATTTCAGTAGGTCTATCTTCAAAATTACCATGCTTATTAAACTCAAATCTAATCAATCTTTCAGTTAATATAGTAATTCTAAAATTTTTACCTACAATTATACTTTCACTATTTGGTTTAGCTTTTGAATAATCCATTTCAAAATTTTTACCTAAGTCATACATAGTATCACTCTTTCCTTTTTATAATTCTTCTATTTTCATGAAATTAGTGTGTTTTACTTCCTTAAAAGGATATCCTCCAGTAATAATAATTTTATCATTTTCTTTTAAATCAAGTATTGTTGTTGCATAATATTTAGATTGTTTGATAATTTTATCAAGTGAATCTAATTCTTTTATTAATACCGGTGTTACACCAAAGTATATATTAAGACTCTTAACAGTATTAATATCAGGAGATACTGCAAGAATTGGACAAGTTGGTCTAAACCTACTCATCTTTCTTGCTGTATAACCACTATTAGTTGGTGTTATAATTGCACTTGCTTTAATTCTATTAGCGCTATCAACAACTGAATGAGCTAATATACCAGTTATATCTTGTTTTTCAGTCCTACAAGCTTTATCAGTTAAACTTAAATAATCCATATCTATTTCTGATGCTTTAATAACTTTTTCCATCATTTCTAATGTTTCAATTGGATATTTACCAATTGTTGTTTCATCTGATAACATAACAGCATCACAACCATCTAATACAGCGTTAGCTATATCTGATACTTCAGCTCTTGTTGGTCTTAAATTATTTTCCATTGTTGTCATCATTTCTGTAGCAACGATACTGACTTTACTTGCTAAATGACATTTATTTATAATACTTTTTTGAATTCCTGGTACTCTTTCTAAAGGTATTTCAACACCTAAATCACCACGAGCTACCATAACTCCTTCACTTACATTAATTATTTCATCCATATTTTCAATAGCTTGTTCATTTTCTATTTTTGAAATAATTCCTATATGATCATTATCTAACTCTATTAATAAATCATTTACTTCTAATACATCTTCAGCACATGATACAAATGAAAGGGCTAAAAAATCAACATTCATTCTATCAGCAAAAATAATATCTTCTTTATCCATATCATTCATAAAAGGCATATTTAATTTACTACCAGGTGTATTTAATGATTTGTAATCAGCTACAATACCTTCTTTTGTAACTTGGCATAATATATAATTTTCTTCTTTATCAATTACTTCTAACTCAACTAAACCATCATTTAGTTTTAAAATACTATTATATTTTATATCATCAATTAAACCTTTATAATTTACAGAAAATTTAGTACTATCTCCTAATATCTCATTCATATATATTCTAACTTTATCATCTTTTTTTAAAAAAGCATGTCCATTGACAAATTTACCTAATCGAACACTTGGTCCATTTGTATCAAGCATAATTGATGTATATTTATCTAATTCTTTATTTACTTCATTTACTTTTTTTATTATTTCTTCACAAAAAGTATGATCAGCATGAGATAAATTTAATCTTATAACATCAGCACCATTGCTTATAAGTTTTTTAATTATTTCTTTATCCTTACTAGCAGGACCTATAGTAACTATTGTTTTTGTTTTATTCATACTAACACCTTTTCTATTCTTACATAATTATATCAATTTTTTTCAATAATAAAAAGAGAAAAAATAAAAAAACTTTCATTTTTTGAAAGTTTTATTGTTCTACTACAGTTATAACCGGTCTAATACCTATATTTTCACTTATAATACTGATATTTGCTTCACCAGTTTCCTTTATAGACCATATATATGATATCTCTTCTTCTTCACTATTATATGTTAATAACCAATATGATTTTTCAATATTACACCATAATGCTTTACAAATATCTAAACTTTTTTTAAAATTTGCTTCTTCTTTAGTAGGGATTCTTATAAAATCATCATATACTTCTCTACCATCACTGAAATTCATACTAAGTAATTTAGATTCTTCTTTAGCTTTAACTAAAGTATTATTACCATCAAACCAATTATCTAATTTTGTTTTAATATTTGATGTAGAATAACTATATGGTTCTTCACCATGATTAGTACTACCTATAATATTATTTAAAATTAAAGTAACATTATCACCATTATCTTTTATTACATTCCATGTTAAACCTGCATAATTAACTTTATCTCCTTCTTTATATTCAGAAGTTGTCACTGTTAATACATTTCTAGGAGAACAAGATGCAATCTCTTCTTCAAATATTTCATCATTACATATATAGAATACATATTCGCCATCGTAAAAAGAAACTTTGCCACTTATTGTTCCATCGGAACTCACTTCGATATTACCATTATCTGGTGTTGTACCATTAATATCTAATTTAATATTATCATTAGAAATACATTCTTTATCACAAATAAAATTGATTTTATCAAAAACTCCACCATTTTCTATCAATTTATTTGCATGATATAATTTAACTGTTTGTACAACTTGAGAAGCACTATCTTTAGCGTATTGTCTTCTTGATGAATCTATTATTTTTAATACATTGGGTATGATTACAATAGCTACAATTGATAAAACAACTATTACAATAAGTAATTCTACTAAAGTATAACCTTTTTTCATATATCTCTACTCCTTGTTACAATTATATCACATACCAATAAATTAGTTAATAATTTTTGTGTTTTATTCCCAAAATAATTTTTATAGAATATTATATTATAGGTGATAGTATGTTTAAAAAATATTATGAACAATGGAAAAGAAAAGATTTAAAATATAAAATAATAACGATTATTTTTTTACTTGTTTTTTTTCAATTATTAGTAAATATATTAAATATAATTAAAAATAATTTTGTCCCTTTAATTACTATCATCAGTGTCTTCTTGATCATTAGTTATATAAGGAGAAATTAACATTTCACTCTTATATAATCTATCTATTTCATTAGATATTTTAATACATTTATTATATTCATTACTATCAAATTCTAATTTTTCTGGTAAAGCAATTAGAATAAAAAATAATAATCTTTCATCTTCATGCAAAGGATAATTCCTTTCATATGTAGTTAATATTTCACTAAATTCAAAATCTAAATAATGTTTTTTATATAATTTATATATATCAAATATAGGTAAATCTATTTTTGATTTATCCCAGTTTATTAAATAAGATTTAGTATTTCTAATAAAATGACTTAAATCTAAATTATTATGTAAAACAACATATCTTTGTTTTGTCTTATTTTTAACTAAATTATACCATTTTTCTATTTCATCTTTACAAAAACTTAAAGCTCCATATATTTTAGATACATTTCTAGCCAAAAGATATGAATGTGGATCCATATAAATTCTACTTTCAATTTGATTCATAATGTCGTTATAATAATTAAATAGATATAAAACATTTCCTTTTAAATCTTCATATATTTTTTTAAACTCATCTTCTGTTGTTTCTTTATAATGAGTTGTTTTATTGTGTAATAAACTTACTAAATCTACTAAGTCTATTATTTTTTGTTCTTTAGGTATATCAATATCTTCTATATATTCTGTAACTGTATACATAGAATCTTCTTTTATAATATTTGGATAATAATCAAAACTTCTAGATTCTAAATATCTATATAGTGATTCTTTATTATTTTTTTTCTCTTTTACAGTATATTTTCCAGTATTACTATCTACTATTAAAACTTTACCATTTTTACTATATCTTAATGGTTTTATTTCATTTTTTTTTAGAAAATCATTTAGTTTCTTCATCAAACATAAAAGGTATTATTAATTTATCACCAATTTTTAATTCTTTTAAATCATTATATTTTTCTAATTCCTCTTTTGTTACATTATATCTACCCATTATTTCTTCAATTAAATCATTTTCTCTTACAATATAAACTTTATAACTAGCATATGTATCTTTTATATCCTTTGTTTCACTAAATAAAGTTATTTCTTCTTCAACACATCTTTCTTGTTCTACTTCTTCTTTCTCTTCTTCTATTATTTCTTTTTCTTCTAATTTATCAATCAATACTTCTATATTAACTGATAAAACATTATTATTAATTATTTCATAATAAAAATCATCTATATCGACACTTATATTATCTAATATATATTTTTCATCTAAATTAATTTGAAATGGAATATTATTAATAAATGGTTCTCTATTTTCACTATCTAAATTAATTTTATAATCTCCATTTATTATAAATTCTCCTAAAATCTTGTTATCTTCTAATTTATAATTATGTTCTAAAGCAATACTAGTTATTTCTGATAATTCAGTTTTAAATGTTATTTCTTTTTTAAATGGCACTATTTTTTTCATAAAATCATCCTTTCAGTTAATGTTATGATTTTTATTCAAAATAATACCAAAAAAGACATTATTCATGTCTTATTTTTTTCAATATTTTAACACATTCGCATTTTACTTTTTTATCTTCTATTTCTAACATAGCAGATAGTAATAATCTTTGAATTTTATAATTTATTCCATATTCTTTTATATCAATATCTTTTTCACGAAGTAATTTTTTTAAACTAAGTATTATTAGTTCTAATCTTTCACTTCTATATTCATATTTCATATCATCAACTATATAATTTAATAAGTCATTATCACTTTTAATTCTAACAATTAAAGAAAATCTATCTTGTTTATATAATTTATAACATTTAAAGATATTTTTTTCTCTTGATTTATAATCTAATAAAGAAGATACTTCTATATCATTATTTGCATTTTTTAACACTTCTTCAGATGCTAGAAATGATGATGTAACTTCATAAGGAATTGTAACACCTTCATTTTTTACATAACATATTAATTGTCTTAATGATTTTAAATTATCGATATTATACTCTCCACTATAAGAAATTTCACAACAAACTCTTAATAGAGCGCAAATAAATGAATCATCAAAATCCTTTCCAATATAAATTGGGTCAAAACAAGGACTCATTATTGCATATCTAATGTTGGTATAATGTTTATATCTTTTAATTATATCTTTATTTTCCATTATTTCCCCCTACTATACTATATATTTCCGTATAATCCTTTACAGGAATATATTTAATATTATCTCTTATTTCTTTTGGTATTTCTTCTAAATCATTAACATTTTCATCCGGAATAATGATAGTTTTAATACCACTTCTATAGGCCCCCAAACTTTTTTCTTTTAAACCACCTATAGGTAAAACTTTACCTCTTAAAGTAATTTCTCCTGTCATTGCTAAAACATTATCAATTTTTTTATTTGTAAATGCACTTATTAATGCTGTTGTTAAAGCAATACCTGCTGAAGGACCATCTTTTGGAACTGCACCTTCTGGAACATGAATATGAATATCATTGTTTACTAATAAATCATACTCAATACTAAATTTTTCATAATTAGCTTTTATATAACTTAAAGCAATATGAGCACTTTCTTTCATAACTTCACCTAAGGATCCTGTTAAATATAATTCACCTTTACCTTTATAGAAATTAACTTCTATAGGTAATGTATCCCCACCATATGAAGTATAAGCAAGCCCATTAACAATACC
>CAYNYX010000038.1:0-1303 GCA_964401535.1 uncultured Muribaculaceae bacterium
TAGTAATAAATGGATATAATTGTACAAAAACAAATGAAGTATATAATTGTGGTGGTAGTGAAGAACCAGTAGCACCTATATTATATAAAGATACAGTTTTAAATGGAGCGGATCCAGTATTAGATACAGGAATGATACCAGTAATAATAGGAGCAGATGGAACATTAACAAAAGCAGATTTATATAGTGAATGGTATGATTATACAAATAAAGAATGGGCAAATGTAGTATTGGTAAGTGATGCGACAAGAAATACTTATATAAATGCAAGTGTAGGAAGTACAATAAATCAATTAGATATATTAGGCTATTTTGTATGGATACCAAGATATAAATATCAAATATTTTATGATGGAAATATTCTAATGGATCAAGATTATAATACAAATACGACAGAACTAATAAATATAACTTTTGAAAATAAAAATACAACAAAATCAAATGGAAGTTTAGAAGGAGAATGGTTAACACATCCAGCTTTTACATTTGGAAGTGAAGAATTAAATGGATATTGGGTAGCAAAATTTGAAACAACAGGAGATGCAACAACACCAACATCGTTACCAAATATAATCAGTTTAAGAGAGCAAGATGTAAGTACCCAATTTACAACAAGTTTAAAATTTAAAGATTATGGAATAGCTAATACTGATTCACATATGATGAAGAATATGGAATGGGGAGCAGTAGCTTATCTTACTACATCAATATATGGTCAAGGATTAACTGAAGTAAGAATAAATAATAGTAGTCAATATATAACAGGATGTGCAGCAACCACACCTGCTACAACCAAAGCATATTCAGAATATCTAAATCAATCAAATGGAAGTGAAGGATATTATGATGGATGTGAAAATGCATATAATACTTCTATAGGATATTTAGCTTCAACAACAGGAAATATAACAGGAATATATGATATGTCAGGTGGAGCATGGGAATATGTAATGGGAGTAATGGAAGATGTGGCAAATACTAATATACCAATGAGTGGATATAATGTGACATATAATTCAGGATTTAATGGTTTATATACTAATAATACTTTAAAAGAAGATGGAATAAGTTTCCCAAATGCTAAATATTATGATATATATAATTATGGAACAACATATCGTGATACCGATGCATATTCACGAGGAAAATTAGGGGATGCAACAATCGAATTAGGAAGTTTTACAAAACACACATCAGATAATGATAGACCATATAGTACATGGAATAAAGATTATGCATACTTCGTTAACTCTAGCAATCCTTGGTTCACACGCGGTGGTTACTTCTTCCATGGTACTGGTTC
>CAYNYX010000038.1:1313-5030 GCA_964401535.1 uncultured Muribaculaceae bacterium
GTGTCGTTCTTTCCGAATAATTCCGTTAGGAATTATTAACCCTGTGTTTGTGCTAAAAATAAACACATAAGTAATAATAAAATATATAGGGATTAGGCTGTAATAAGGTCTTCGTTAACTCTAGCAATCCTTGGTTCAAACGCGGTGGTAACTTCAACAATGGAACTGGTTCAGGTCTCTTTGCGTTCAACAACGATAACGGTAATGCGAACAGCAACAATTCGTTCCGTGTCGTTCTTTCCGAGACTACGATATGTATGTATCACTTAGTTAGTTTATGCAAAAACATAACTCAAAGGTGTGTATCATAGAAGTCTAATTCCTTTCCTACGGGATAAACACATAAATAGTAATATCTAACTAGTAATTATAATTATAAATGGTTTGATTGTAATGAAATATTAGATATTATGAAGCAGTATTAAATTTTTAATATTGCTTTTTTTTAGAAAAAAGGAGTATGTTATATGTCAAAAATGTTAGAAAAATATAAAGAAATGAAAAAAAGTAATCCTCAAAAAATATATTTATTTGAATGTGGTATATTTTATATTTCATTTAATGAAGATGCAAAAATATTAGAAAAAGAGCTGAATTTAAAACTGATTAGCATAAATAAAGAAGATAAAAAATGTGGTTTTCCAATAAATAGTAAGAATAAATATGCAAATCATTTAAATGAAAAAAATATAGATTATGAAATAATATCTAATGATAATATTATAAAGAAACAAAAAAATGTGAAAATAAAACCAAATAAAGAAGAAATCAATTCTATTGAAAAAGAAATAATAAGAAAATTAAATCTAATTAACGTTGAGTATTGCACTCCGTTAGAAGCTTTAAAAATATTACAAGATTTGGAAAATACTATCAAATGAATGTTGAAGAATTAGTAATATATAAGCAATATATTGAGTTAATGAATTATACACATAATATTGTTTTAAAATTTCCTAAAATAGAAAGATATTCTTTAGTAGAAGATATAAAAAAATATACTTATTCATCTTTAGAAATGATTATAAAAGCTTATAAAAGTTATTCTAAAGAAGAAAAATATAAGTATTTATCTCAAATGGATGTTAACATGAAAGTATTAAAAGTATTTGTTAGAATGGCTTATAAAAATAAATATATTTCTGCTAAAAATTATGGTGCTTGGTCTAAAAAAATAGCAAATCTTTGTAACTTAATGGGTGGATGGATAAAATCATGTCAAAAACAATAAAAACAAATTTTTATGATAAATTAACTTTTGATAAGTTATTAGAAGCACATAATAGATCAAAAAAATTTAAAGGAATGAAAGAAGAAGTAATGAGATATGAAATGGACTTAGAAAATAATCTTGCTTCTTTACTTAAAAACATTAAAAATAATACTTATACTTTAGGAAAGTATAAAGAATTTGTTATAAAAGAACCTAAGGAAAGAATAATAAAATCATTGCCATATAAAGATAGAATAGTTCATCAATGGTATGTTGAAGAATTTATTAAGCCATATTTTATAAAAAGATTTATGAAAGATAGTTATGCTTGCATAGAAAATAGAGGAACTCATAAAGCAGTAGAACAATTACAAAAATATATGAGAATTATGAAACATAAGTATGGAAAATATTATGTACTTAAATGTGATATTAAAAAATATTTTTATTCTATTAATAAAGATATTTTAATAAAAATTTTAAAAAAATATATTTCCAATAAAAAAATTATACAATTTTCGGAATTGCTAATAAGAGATGGTGAAGATAAAGGAATTCCTATTGGTAATTATACAAGCCAATATTATGCTAATATATATTTAAATGAATTAGATCAATACATGAAACACATTTTACATATAAAATATGTAGTTAGATATATGGATGATTTTGTTATATTAGTAAAAGAAAAAAAGCAAGCATTTGATTTAAAAGAAAAAATAAGTAATTTTATAAACAATGAACTTGATTTGAAATTAAATAAAAAAACTTGTTATTATCCAAATAATATGGGTGTGGATTTTTGTGGTTATAGAATTTATGAAACACATTTATTACTTCGAAAAAGAAGTAAGCAAAAAATTAAAAAAAATATTAAAAAATGGAACAAATTATATAATTATAATAAATTAGATTTATCTAAAACAAGAAGTCAATTGAATTCTTGGTTAGCACATTCTAAACATGCAAGTAGTTATAATTTTAGAAATCATGTATTTAAAAAAATAGAGTTTGATTGTAATATATTGCAATCTAAGATATAAAAAGACTTAAAAAACATTGATTTTAAGTCTTTTTTCTTTGAATTATGTTAATAATTTGATAAAATAAATATAAGGGTGGTAAAATGAAAGACAAAACAAAAAAATATAATTTAAATCATGATATAAAATTTCTAATATGGTATAAAAATCAAATCAAAAATTATGATTTAGAAATAGATATTGAAGTTATTATAGAAATGGTAAATAAAATTGTTAATTGGTATAAAGAAAAATATTCTAATAAAAAATATGTAATTATATCAAAAGAAACTCATTATTTTTATGAATTAGAAAATATTACTGATTTAATAAGTAATCTAAATAAAGAACAATTGACAATATTGAAATGTCCATATGAAGGACCTTTAAAAAATGATAAAGCAATTTATGGTAAAATTGTTCAAGCATATAATAGTCAAAATAAACCGATAATTTTGAGTAGATTAATATATGAATTACCAGTTTTCTATCTTAATGATCAAATAAATATTAAATATGATAAACAAGGTAATGTTGATTTAGCGTCCGTTTCTAATACTATATATACAAAACAAGAATTACCTAGATATGGACTTAAACTTGAAAACTTAAGAGAAGATATTATAAATAGAAGTTATACTACTGATGTTTTTAGACTTTCACAGGTAATAGATAGACATAATACTATGATTGAATTAAGAAATTATGTAATAGAAAGTATTGTAAAAAAACTTACAATTATTGATAAAGAATACAATCTTAATAGAGCAAGTGTTATGCTTAATGATTTTAGTAAAGCATTTAAAATAAAAGAATATTCAATAGATAAAAAAAATAAGAAAAAAACATATCAAATTTACTAAGGAGAATTAAAATGAATACAGATATAATAAAACAAATAAGTAAAGATTTAAATGTAAATGAAAAAGGAGTTATAGCAACATTAAAACTATTAGAAGATGGTAATACTATTCCTTTTATAGCTCGTTATAGAAAAGAAGCAACCGGTTCATTAGATGAAGAAGTTATAAGAAGTATAAATGAAGTTTACATGTATAGTGTAAATCTATTAAAAAGAAAAGAAGATGTTATTAGATTAATAGATGAAAAAGGTTTATTAACTGAAGAATTAAAAAATAACATTTTAAATGCGACTAAATTAGTTGAAGTAGAAGATTTATATAGACCATATAAAGAAAAGAAAAAAACAAAGGCTACTGATGCTATAAATAATGGATTAGAACCTTTAGCACAATTTATATTAACATTTCCTACAAATGGAGATATTAATAGTGAAGCTAAAAAGTATTTAAATGATAAAGTAAAAACTATAGAAGAAGCTATAATGGGTGCTAAATACATAATCGCAGAAAATATAAGTGATGAAGCTTTATATAGAAAATGGATTAGAACTAATACTTACTTATTTGGTGAAATATCATCTAAAAAAGTTAAAAATGCTGAAGATAGTGAATTAGTATA
>CAYNYX010000038.1:5040-8332 GCA_964401535.1 uncultured Muribaculaceae bacterium
AGTATATGAAATGTATTATGATTATAAGGAACCAATAAAATATATTAAATCACATCGTGTTTTAGCTTTAAATAGAGGAGAAAAAGAAAAAATATTAAATGTTAATATTAGTTTTTCTAAACAAAAAGTATTAGAATATTTAGAAAATAAAATAATTAAAAATAAAGATTCTTATGTAGTTAATATAGTAAAAGAAGCTATAGAAGATTCATATAAAAGATTAATAGAACCTTCTATTGAAAGAGAAATAAGAAGTGATTTAACTAGTAATGCTGAAGAAGTTGCTATAGATAATTTTTCTAAAAATTTAGAGAATTTATTATTAACTCCACCAATGAAAGATAAAATGGTATTAGGTTTAGATCCAGCATATAGAACAGGGTGTAAATTAGCTGTTTTAGATCCAACTGGTAAAGTATTAGAAATAGAAAAAATATATCCTCATGAACCACATAATAAATATGAAGAAGCTAAAAAAATAACAATTAATTTAATAAATAAATATAATGTTGATATCGTAGCTATAGGTAATGGAACTGCATCTCGTGAATCTGAAAGTTTTATAGTTGATGTTATAAAAAATTTAGAAAAAGAAGTAAAATATATTATAGTATCTGAAGCAGGAGCTTCTGTTTATTCCGCATCTAAATTAGCAATCGAAGAATTTCCTAATTTACATGTAGAAGAGAGAAGTGCCATAAGTATAGGAAGAAGATTACAAGATCCATTAGCCGAATTAGTTAAAATAGATCCTGAAAGTATTGGAGTAGGATTATATCAACATGATGTATCTGATAAAAATTTAAAAGAATCATTAGATTTTGTTATAAGTAAAACCGTTAATTCAGTTGGTGTTAATATAAATACATCATCACCATTTTTATTTAAATATGTATCAGGATTAAATAAAAAATTAATTGATAAAATAATTGAATATAGAAATAATAAAGGTAAATTTAAAACTAGAAATGATGCTAAAAAAATACTAAGTGATAAAGCATATGAACAATCTATTGGTTTCTTAAGAATATTAGATGGTGAAAATAAGTTGGATTCTACATCAATCCATCCTGAGAGTTATAAAGTAGCAATTAAATTATTAGAAAAATTAAATGTAAAACAAGATATGATAGGTACTGATGAATTAATTAATAAATTAAATAATATTGATATTGATTTATATGTTAAAGAATTAGAAACTGATAAATATACTTTAGAAGATATTATTTTATGTTTAAAAAAACCGAATAGAGATCCAAGAGATAATATGGCTGCTCCTATTCTAAAAAGTGATATATTACATTTAGAAGATTTAAAAAAAGGTATGAAATTGCAAGGAACTGTTAGAAATGTAGCCCCATTTGGAGCATTCATAGATATTGGATTAAAAAACGATGGTTTAGCTCATATATCTAAATTAACAGATCACTTTATCAAAGATCCAATGGAAGTAGTTAGTGTAGGAGATATAGTTGATTGTTATGTAGATGAAATTTTATTAGATAAAAAGAAGGTTAGTTTAAGTTTAATAGAACCTAAGGAGAATATATGAAAAAAATAATTTTGTTTTTAATAATAGTATTAGTTAGTGGTTGTTCACTAAATGGTAATAAAGATTTTGAAGCTGTTTGTACTAAAAAAGAAGAATCAAATGGTTTTACGAATGAAAAAGTAATTACTATTTATTTTGATGATACAAATAATATAAAAAAATTAACTGAAAATTATAAATATTCATATACAAATGAAATAGGGAAATCTAGTTTTCTAGGTGCTAAATTAGCACTATCAAGTAATATAAATAATAATTATATAGAAGAAATAGTGAAAGATGAAGAAAACAACTATGAAGTTGTTTATACATTAGATGTAGAAAATTTAGATGATGAAGCATTAAAAAAATTAAATTTAAGAAGAAATTATTATGATCAAGTAAGAGAATATAAAAAAGATATGGTTTGTAATTGAAAATATTGTGAAAAATATTGTTAAAATATGTAATAGGTGTTATTATTAACATGTAAGGAAAGTGAAAAAATGGAAGAAAATAAAAGAATGTGGATAGCAGGAATAGTAATGCTACTGATTACTATATTAGTAACAGTTATCTATTTTGTAGAAAAACCAAATAGTGATGAATATCAAATATATTTTATGGGTAGAAGTGGATGTGGTTATTGTACATTACATAAACCAGGTATGGATTATATTACAAAAACTTATGATTTGGAATATGAATATATTGATACTGATACTTTAACAGATGACAAACTTTCAGCATATTTAGAAAAGTTTAATATTGCTAGTGAAGATTTCGCAACTCCTGCTACTATTGTTATGAAAGGTAATGAAGTAATAGATAATCATATTGGTTTTTTAGAAGAAAAAGAATTATATGATTGGTTTAAAGAAAAAAGTGTTATACAAAAAGAATATGTTTCACATTATCCAAATTTAAAATATATTGGATTAGATGAATATAAAACAATAGTAGAAAGTAATGATCAAAAAGTAATTGCTTTAACACAGGCAACTTGTACTGCTTGTATGAATGCTAAACCATACTTAGATGAAGTAGCAAAACAATATAATATAGAAATAAATTATTACGACTTATTATTTACAACTCAAGAGGATTATGATTATTTTTATAATTCATATTCATTTGTTAAAGAAAAATTGGATGCTGAACAATTATCTACACCAACTTTCTTAATTGTAAAAAATAAAAAAGTAGTAGCTACTTTAGAAGGATTTGAAAGTAAAGATAAGTTTGTTTCATTCTTAAATGAAAACGGAATAATATAAAAAAACCTTATAGGTTTTCATATAAAGGGAATTTATCAGTTAAATTGATAACTTCCTTTTTTATTGTATTTAAAATTTCTTCGTTATCTTTGTTTTTCAATGCTTTAATTATTAATTCACCAATTAATTTAAAATCATTTTCTTTTAATCCTCTTGTTGTCATAGCAGGACTTCCTATTCTAATACCACTTGTTATAGTAGGTTTTTCTGTTTCATTTGGAATAGTATTTTTATTAACTGTAATATTAACTTTATCTAATGTTATTTCTGCTTCTAATCCTGTTATATTTAATGTACTTTTAACATCTACTAAAATCATATGATTATCAGTACCACCTGATATTATTTTAAAACCATTATTTATTAAAGTATCAGATAATGCTTTGATATTTTTAAGTACTTGTTTTTGATATATTTTAAATTCTGGTTGTAAAGCTTCATAAAAACACTCAGCTTTACCTGCTATAACATGCATTAATGGTCC
>CAYNYX010000039.1:0-8091 GCA_964401535.1 uncultured Muribaculaceae bacterium
GTAATTTACATCTCATACTTCTTTGAACATTTAAGAAATTAACATACTCTCCTTGAGCATTTTCAGGTCTTAAATAAACAACACTTTTACTATCTTGAGTAACACCTCTATATGTTTCAAACATTAAATTAAATTGTCTAATATCAGTAAAATTAGATTTACCACATTTAGGACATGGTAATTTATTTTCTTTTATATAATTTACCATTTCTTCATTAGACATTTTATCTCCAATTGAACTATTAGAAAAATCATTGATTAAATTATCTGCTCTATGTCTTGTTTTACATTCACGACAATCAAGTAATGGATCAGCAAATGAATCAACATGACCTGATGCTTCCCATACTCTAGGATGCATTAAAATATCACTATCTAATTCATAAGCATTTTCTCTTTCTTGAATGAATTTTTTTCTCCAAGCATCTTTTACATTATTTTTTAATCTTGATCCTAAAGGTCCATAATCCCAAGTGTTTGCTAAACCATTATATATTTCACTACCTTGAAATATAAATCCATATTGTTTACATATATTAACCATTTTTTCCATTGTTATTTTTTCCATCTATACTCCTCTTTTCTTTAACAATTTTTTTACAAAACTATCATCTAATATCAATATCAAATCTAATCCTATTATTCTTATTCTTTTATTGTTATCTATTAATATCAATTTTTGATAAGGGTAATTTTCATTTATTTTATAAACTTCACTTTTACTTATTATTATATCACCATCAATATAATCATTCATTATACTTCTTATATATTCTTTTTCATCAAAATTTTCTAATAATATATCAGATGTTCCATACAATAATTGTTTTTTTCTTACTGATAATCTAACTCTATTTTCAATATTTTTATATATTACTAATTCACTATTTATTTTTTCAAAATTAGTAACAATACTTTTTATATCATCCATTCTTTTATCATTCACTATATCAATTATATTATTACCTAGTGTTTCATATTTATATTTTTTGCCTTTATTATCAACTAAATTAACATAATTATTATGAATTATCATATCAATAAATTTAATATTATTTATTTCATTGACATTTACATTTTTTTTCATAAATCCCCCTTATAAATAAAAAATTCTTCTAAAATATAAGGACGAATTTATCGTGGTTCCACCTTACTTATTCTAGAAGAATCTCATTAATATATAGCTCTGGGTTTCCAAGCCCGTCATCACTTCATATATACATATTAGTATATTTTTTATAATTAGTCAAGTCTTATATCAGATTTACTATTTATTCAATACTGATTTATCATTTTCACTTACAATTTTACCATTTTTTAAGTCAAAAACTATCTTTTCTCCATCACACATATAATATGTCTTATCTTCAATCATATAATCTAAAATATTATTGACATATTTATCATCACCATATGTTTTTTTATTCCATTTCGAAATATAATTTAATGGATTTATATGAGCATCACTAATTAAAGAAGTCAAATCATCAATATTCATATTTAAGAAATAATTACTTTTATCGATATTATTATCACTACAATATTTATCTATAATTGCATCAACCATATTTTCACCATAATTATAAGCCTGTAAAGCCATATATATATTTTTATATCTATTTATTCTTTCTTGTAAGATCATAGTTCCAAGTTTAACACTAGAATCTAAATCTTTTCTTTTTTCATCTGTTATTAATTCACTTTCATACTCATTAGTATTATAATTAAAAGCTTTAACATAAGTGCCTATCATTGAATCATGAATTTGAGTTATACCAAAAGAATTATCACCTTGTGCTCTTGTACTTAATTCGGATTCCTGCATACATTGCGCTATTAAAAGATAAGGATCTATTCCATACATTTCACCATATTTAACAAAAACACTAAGTTTTTCATCACTTAATCTATCTAATGTTTGCTTACATTTTTTACCAACTATAGTACCATCTTCATTATTTTTTATTTCTTCATCAAATCCATAATTTTCTTCTACTAAAACAGGAGTTGGAATAATTGTTGGAGTTGGAGTACTAGTAATTTCTACAACTTGATTAGGTAAAACTTGCATAGTTGGCGCAATACTAATTTGATGTTCATATTTTGATACATCAATATCATGAGCAGATACATCAATTTCTTTTGTCATCTTAGCTATCAATAACATAAATGATGCAAATACTACAATTGTTCCTACTCCTATGGTAATTCTTATATTTTTTTTCTTTTTATCTTCTAGATCTTTAATAATAACTTTTATTTCTTCTAAATCATCAGCATTAATTATTCCTTCACGAATTAAATTAAATTTAACTTTTCGATACCCATTTCTATCTTTTTTATATAAATTGATTAGATCTTGTTTAGTATTACTGTCCATTACTTCTCTCTATTTCCTCTTCAATTCTTAATAATTGATTATATTTACAAATTCTATCTGTTCTTGACATTGAACCAGTTTTAATTTGTCCTAAATTAAGACCTACTGCTAAATCGGCAATAGTTGTATCTTCAGTTTCTCCACTACGATGTGAAATAATTGTTTTAAAATTAGAGTATTTTGCTAAAGAAATAGTATCTAAAGTTTCAGTTATAGTACCTATTTGATTTAGTTTAATTAATATAGCATTACCTGCTTTTTTACTTATACCTTCTTGTAAATATTTTTTATTTGTTACAAATAAATCATCACCAACAATTTGAATTTTATCGCCAATTCTTTCTGTTAATTTTGTAAATCCATTCCAATCATTTTGATCAAATGGATCTTCAATAGAAATAATTGGATATGCTTTTGTTAAAGTAACATAATATTCTACCAATAAATCAGTATTAAATGGTTTTGATTCGCCACTTATATAATATAAACCATCTCTATAAAATTCTGAGGCAGCAACATCTAGTGCCAAATCAACATTAATACCAGGTAAATATCCTGCTTCCTTTATAGCTTCCATTATTAAATCTAAAGCTTCAATATTACTTTTTAAATTAGGCGCAAAACCACCTTCATCACCTACACCTGTAAAATATCCTTTATCTTTTAATATCTTTTTTAAAGTATGAAATATTTCAGCACCAGCTCTTACTTTTTCTTTAATAGTTGGTAAATTAGGCATAATCATAAATTCTTGAAAATCTAAATTATTATCAGCATGAGCTCCACCATTTAAAATATTCATCATTGGTCTAGGTAAAGCTCTACCATCACCTGCATATTTATATAATGGTTTACCACTATATCTACTAGCAGCTTTAAAATTAGCTAATGAAACACCTAGTATAGCATTAGCACCTAATTTACTTTTATTTTCTGTTCCATCTAATTCAATCATAGTTCTATCTATTAAATTTTGATCTAGCGCATCTAATCCAATTAGTTTTTCCCTAATTATTGTATTAACATTTTCAACAGCTTTTAAAACACCTTTACCTTGATATCTTTCATCACCATCACGAAGTTCTAATGCTTCTCTTTCTCCTGTTGACGCTCCAGAAGGTACAATTGCCCTACCTACAGCTCCACAATCTAAAATAACATCCACTTCTATAGTTGGATTTCCTCTAGAATCTAGTATCTCTCTTGCTCTTATATCTCTTATATTCATAATATCTCCTCTATTCTTAATATTATTATAAACAAAAAAGTTATCTTTAACAAGATAACTTAACATTTATTTACATATTTAAATTTAATATTTCAGTAACTTCATCTTCACTAGTGTAAGATATTTTAATACTATTTCCTACTTTTATAAATGGAATTAATTTTTCATTAACATCAATAGATACTCTATATTTTTTATTATTAGTATCAACTATATAATAATAACTATTTCCATCAATCATTGCTGATGTAATACTAGAAATTTTGATTTTTTTCTCTATTTTATTACTACTATCTATTACTTCACTACCTAAATAGTTTTTAGCTGCTTTTTCAATTCCTAATGATGAATCAGTTACTGTTACTTTTTGATAATCCACTACATCTACAAAAGCATACATTTTAACTAATCCTGCATTATCTTTTAAACTCATTAAATATGTTGGTTTACCATTTAAGTTAATTAGTAATGGGAATGATGCTACATAATTCATTTGTTGAACTTGACCTTCAGCTGAAGCCATTGCTGAATATTCTTCAGCTCCAGGTACTGAATAGAATTTTGTTTCTTTTGTTCTTAAATTAGTTAATATAAATCCTAAATTGGATTCATCAGTTACTACTGATGTAATTCCAGTATATAAATATACATCATCATTCATAACTAAATAATTATAACCATCAGTGGTTGCTACTACACCTTTTTGACCAAATATTGAATTTAAGAATCCATTTTTATATAATCCCCAGTTATCAACTTGTTCAATTATTAAGTTAGGATTATAAACATGGTCTACCCATGTAGGTATTTCTCCTACTTTATAATATTTAGAATCACCAGTAATAGGATCTAATATTACAATACCTTCTACTTCTTCTTTTAACCCAACTGCTGTATAAGTTAGAGTTGGGACTATCCAATATGGATTTCCTTCGTTATCGATTTCAAAACTTTTATCCCCAAATATTTTAGTAGGATAACTAAATCTTAATTTTCTATCTAAATCTTTACTTAATATAGCTGATGGAACATATTTCATTCCTTTATCCAATTTTACTAATTTAGATTCCCCTGTAACAGAATTAACAGTTATATAACCTTTAACTCCTTCTTTTTTATTTGCTAAATACTTAAATATATCATTATACTCTAATGGTGTAACTCTAATTATTTCATTATTATAATTTATTTGAGTATATAAATCTGATACATCAAATTGTGATACTAATTCAGGCATTTGACCCATTACTCTATCACCTAATTTTTGACTAGATGCTTTATCTAATAATGGTAATGAATTAAAATCTACTAAAGTAATATCTTTATCAAAAGTACCATTTTCATCTATTAATATTCTTTTAGAATAACTTTTAGAATTAAATAATGGTGAACATACAATATTAGCTACAGCAATAAATCCTATTATAACTATAATTATAATTGATATAATACCTGGCTTTTTAAAGTCATTTTTATGAATTTTTTTAAAATCAAAATCATTAAATAATGACAAAAAGAAATATATCATCAATAAAATGATAATAAATATCCAAAATGACCCACTATGAATATTTATTGGTGGTAATATTAAATAATAATATATAAAACCAAATACTAAAGTAATTAATAAATTAATTAAAATCTTTTTCAAAATAACACTTCCTTCTATATAATTATATAACATTTTTATTTTTTTAACAACTTTATTGTGTTTAATTATTACCTATTCATCTACAATATCATTATCTTTAAATTTAATATCTAAGAATTTTTTACTTGCTAAAAAATCACACATATGAACAAATTTTTGATATTTATTTGTAGGTAAAGGAAGTACTGTATTTCCTTTAAAATCTTTATTAAATTCTCCCATATGAGATTCTATCATATTACATACTAATTTAATATCTTCTTCATTAATTCTTAAATTTTTACTATTTTCTTTTATTAAATTTGAAACAATTAAAGGATGATTTACAACTGTATATTCTGTTTTAGTTAATCCTGATTTACAACCATCATGTAAAATAACACTCATAATAATTAAATCTTTTTCCTTTTCAGTAAAAGCACTACCAATAGTATTATTATTTAATAATTCATGAGCTATTCTTACAGCTGCTTTAGTATGTCTAACTAATCCTAATTCCCCTAATGCAAAACTAGGGTGATATTTACCAGTTGAAGATGCTGGGACTTCATAAAAATATGCTGGTAATTTATTTAACATTATTTTAGTTGATTCTTTAACATCTGTATCTATAATATAAGTTAATTCTTTTTTAAATATATCTTTCATACATCAATCTTCTTTCTTTATTTATTATACATTATAAATATTTGTTAGTAAAGTTAATTGATAAATTCTTCTAAAATGCTATTTTCTACATATATAAATTTAGGATTAACAAATATATATTCATTTTCATCAATTAATTTATTATTTTTTATTAATTTTTTTATATTTACATTATCATTTACATTTAATTTATATTTATTATAAAAATCTTTTTTATTTATTCCTTTTATTTTTCTAAAACCTAATATAAATTCATTTTCTATAGTTTCATTTATATCTAATTTATGACTATCTAAAACATATTTACCATTTACATAATCATTTATACTTCTCGTATTATCATACCTTATATTATCTATATAACCACTACTAGAAAGACCAAAACCATAATATTCTAAATTATTCCAATAAGTTAAATTATGTTTTGATTCATATCCTTTTATACTATAATTACTTATTTCATAGTGATTATATTTTTCTAATTTTTTATTTATTAATTCATACATTTTATAATCTAAATCTTGATCTATATTCTTAATATTTTTATTATATAAAATAGTGTTTTTTTCTATAATAAGTGAATAACAAGATATATGTTCTATATTAAGACTTAAAAATAAATTTAAATCATTTTCCAAATCTTTTATAGTTTCACCAGGTATTGCATATATTAAATCAATATTTATGTTATTAAATCCAATATTTTTAGCTTCTTTTACTTTTTCAAATACTTCTTCTTTAGTATGATTTCTATTTAAAAATTTGAGATGTTTTTTGTTAAAAGTTTGTATTCCAAAACTTAATCTATTTACCCTATTTTTATATAATAATTTTAATTTTTCTTCTTCTATATCTATATTACATTCAAAGGTAAATTCTATATTTTTACTTAAATTAAAACTTTTTATTATTTTAAATAATCTTTTTAATTCATCTATATTTAAAATACTAGGTGTTCCACCACCTATATATAATGTTTCAATTACTTCATTTTTATATTTGCTTTTTATTTCTTTTTCTAATGAATCTAAATATTTATTTATTAATTTATCATCATAATACATTTTACAAAAATCACAATATGAACATATTGTTTTACAAAAAGGTATATGAATATATATAGATTTTACCATAATATCACCATCTTTTATATTATAACATAAAAAAGAAAGTTATTTAACTCTCCCTTTCATCATAGCTTTTACAAAAGCTTGTTTTCTTTTTAATCTATTTTCTTCTTTTTCTTTAATAACTTGTTGTTGTAATTCATATGGTTCATAACCTTTTAAAAAAATTGTATGAAGCATTACTATATCATATATTTTTTTAGAATATAAACTATCATCTTTACAAAAAATGATTGCATTTATAAATCTTTCATGTGTTCTTATAGATATTCCTAAATTAGCGCATATATCTTTTGCACCTTCCATTTTATTTTTATTATTTAATTCTAAATAATAACTAATTATATATCTTGTCATTTTGTCTGAAATTAATTTGCTGGATGCATTACCCACTATATTTCCCCCTTTTTTATTGAAATATAATAGTATGTTTTTTATAATTTGTCAAGAATATTTATCTTCTTTTTAAATTATTTAAACTTCTTTCAGTCATAGATTTATTTATTTCTTCGATATCTTCATTAGTTATATCTAATTCTTTTAATTCTTCTTCAGTTAAGTAAGATAATCTTTTTCTAAAATCTCTATAAATAATAAAAGGTGTTGAATTTAATGATTGTGCTATTTCTTCTATTGTATATCCAGCTTTTAAAGCTAAAACCACATTTTTAATTCTTTTTCTTACTTCATCATTACTAATTGTTAAAGGTTTATGTTCATTTAGTATATTCATTATATTATTATATTTTACTTTATTTATTTGTTCTAATCTATCAATATAATCTTTAACTGTTGCGGAACTAATTTTAAACTCATTCTCGCTTAAATATTTAGCGCATTCTCTTATTGATATACCTTGTTCAATTAAAGTAGCAACTCTATTTATTCTTATTAATCTTTCTTCTTCTGATACATGATTATTCATTATTATCACCCATGCTTAATACTGATAAGAATGCTTCTTGAGGTATTTCTACACTACCTACCATTTTCATTCTTTTCTTACCTTCTTTTTGTTTTTCTAATAGTTTTCTTTTTCTTGAAACATCTCCACCAT
>CAYNYX010000040.1:0-7124 GCA_964401535.1 uncultured Muribaculaceae bacterium
CATCAATTACTACCTTACCATTCCCTAATTTAGAAGCATTTTCGATTGATTCATATAATCTACTTCTTATTTCATCTTTCATAATTAATCTATCAATAATAATATCAATATTATGTTTTTTATTTTTATCTAATTCTATATCATCAATTTCTTCATATTCTTTATTATCAATTCTGAATCTTGTATAACCATCTTTTTTTAATTTTAATAATTCTTCTTTAAATGTTCCTTTTTCACCATGAGCAAAAGGAGCTAAAACTCTTATTTTAGTACCATTTTCTAAATTTAAAATTTGATTTGTCATTTCCTCTATTGATTGACTTGATATTGGTTTATTATGAGTAGGACAAATAGGAACTCCAATTCTAGCATATAATAATCTTAAATAATCATATATTTCAGTTACTGTTCCAACTGTACTACGAGGATTTTTACTTGTTGTTTTTTGATCAATACTAATAGCTGGAGATAATCCTTCAATTGAATCTACATCTGGTTTATCAGAATTACCTAAAAACTGTCTAGCATAAGCACTTAGACTTTCTACATAT
This sequence comes from uncultured Muribaculaceae bacterium, assembly GCA_964401535.1. GTDB lineage: Bacteria > Bacillota_I > Bacilli_A > RF39 > UBA660 > CAYNYX01. The sequence goes on from CAYNYX010000040.1 coordinate 552, forward strand.
CTTCTTCTACCTTCTGCATATATTGTATCAAAAGCTAAAGAAGATTTACCACTTCCTGATACTCCTGTCATTACTATTAATTTATTTTTAGGTAAAGTTATATCTATATTTTTTAAGTTATTTTCTCTTGCACCTTTAATTATAATTTGATCCATACATAATACCTCCAAGTGTTTATATTATACACTTTTTATTTTTTTTTACAACAATATGATTTTATCAAACAAATGTTTTTGTGTCAAGATGAAAATTAAAAAAATATTGATAAATTTGTAATATAAAAAGAACCTTAGTTCTTCTTATATAAAATATTTTGTTTTTCTTTATTTATTGATATTCTAATCTCATTTTTATTATTATTTTCCATAATATCTAAAATATCATTTTGGGCTATTTCAAAATTTATCATTCTATCCTTAATCCAATCTTCACATTTTGTAACAACTTCACGAGAAACTAATTTTTGATATTTTGTACATTCTTGTTCCAATTCTTTATAATATAGATCAACAGCTTTATATGCTTCTTCATATGTATCAAAAATATTATATATTTTATCATTCGTATTAGGATATTTTCTATTAAGCAAATAGAATAGTAATTCTTTTTTAGATAAATTACTATTTTTATTTATATTATATGCTACATTAAAAAAATCATAAGGCCATTTCACTAAATATGAAACTGTATTATCTAAGTGGCAATAACAAGATTCATTAATTTGACAAGGCATAACAATATATCCAACAATAAGGTCATTACTTAATTTAATTGTTTGTATGCCTATTTTAAATACACTATTTTGTTCCATTATATATTTCCCCAAACATTATATTTATTATATCAAATAGAATTTTGTATAGCAATACATACATCAAAAAATAATTTAGTCACTTCAATAACTAAATTACTTTAATTTTTCAACTATTTTATATACATTCGTATAAGGATTCGTTTCAACCATTTGTAAGATTTTTTTATTTTCAATTTGAAAATTTTCTAATTTTTTTGCTCTTAAAATTGCAGTATCAATATTATTTAATATATCTTCATATATATCACAATTTTTTTCATATTTTAAATAATATTTTTTTAATCTATTTATTAAATCTTCATTTGACATATTTGAAGTTGTATAATCATAATGTAATAAAAACCATAATTCAAAACAAGGGCTAGATGTAATTACCACAATATTTCTTTCTTTTGCATATTCTATCGCTTCTTTAATCATCTTATTTTTATTTAAATCAATATCAGTATCAAATATTAAATAAGCCATATCACCATTTAATAGATCTAATTCAGCTTTCTTAACTTCATTATATAATCTTTTTACCATGGTAATCGGATCTGTAGTATTTCCTTTAGCTACCGTAATTGTATATGATTTTTTTCCATTATCAAAATTATTAAAATACATTCTCTCAGTCTTATTATTTCCTTCAACAGCTATAATTATTTTATTTTTGATTTTTTTATCTTTTTTTACTCTATCACTACTAATTATTCTCTTTTTTATTCTTCCCATAAATTCAAATCATTCTTTATAGAAGGAACTGCACCATATCTACCAAGAATATATCCTTTTTCTGTATTTTCAGTTTTTCTTACTGAAAAATCACTCAATGAATATAATTCACTTTCTCCATTTTCATTATTTTTTTCAGTAAACCAAATTTGATCTCTTCTTAAAATATTTAAGTTTAATAAATTAGTATCATGAGTGTTAAAGATTAACTGTGCTCCATTTTTATTTAATTCAGAATCGTTAAATATAGAAATTATATATTGTACTAAATATGGGTGTAAACTTTTATCTAACTCATCAACTATAAGAATTTTCTTATTATCAATTGCATCAACAATAAAAGGAATATAAGTAAATATAATTTGTGTTCCTAATGATTCTTCTGCCATATCTAAAAATTCATCGCTTCCATTATGTTTGAATAAAATTTGAAATGCTTTAGGAGTTTCAGGCATATTTTTTCTAATAAATTCTGGTATACCTGCTAGTAATTCTTGTGGCACTTCTACTTCGGAAATTAAATAATCTGCAATATTAAAATCAGCTTTTTTTAAAATATCTAAGGCAATTTCTTTTAATTTTAATCCCCCGTTTTTATAAGAATTGCATGCTAAATTATTTAATTCAGTTATATCAAAACAAGTTCCAATTCCATTTGTTAAAAATTGATAAGCTGGTTTTGTTTTAGAAAAATTCCAATTTGTTGCAGTTGCTAAAAAGAATTTATTAGATGAATTTTTTATTTCTATTTCTTTTAATACTTTTTCATCTCTTTTATTAAATGAATAATTATTTACATTAGTACGATCAAATATTTTGGTTTCTCTTCCATTTGGATAATAATATAAATACTCTTCATATATTTTGTCAGTATCTGCAATAAATCCATAAACATATCTTGTATTATCCAAAATAAATTTGATTTCAAATTCACTTGGTTTATTAATTAAGTTTTTATCAAATTTAAAAGGTGTAATTAGTAATTTAGCATTTATATCAGCATTATTAGATCCTCTAAGCATTATTATTACATTAGTTAATATTTTAAATAAATTTGATTTCCCTGATGCATTTGCACCATATATTCCTAAAGTTTTAAGGATTTTTTTATCATTTAATACAATATAATTATCTTCTAAATCATTACTAGAATTTCCAATTAAACTAAGTGTCGTTTTTTCCTTAAATGATAAAAAATTAGTCACACTAAATTCTAAAATCATAATAATCTCTCCATTCACTAATATTATATACATATTTTTTAAATAAAATCAACTATTTTTTTAATTTTAATCTTAATTTTTGCAATATTTTTGCATTTTTTATATTTAAATTTCAATTTTATACTATTATAATTTAAAAAATGTAATATTTCTATTACACTTTTAATTTTTAAATTGTGAATTATAAAGTTCTGCATAAAACCCATTTTTATTTAATAATTCCTTATGATTACCCTGTTCTATTATATTACCATCTTTCATTACTAAAATTAAATCAGCATTTTTAATAGTTGATAATCTATGAGCTATAATAAATGATGTTCTTCCTTTAGTCAATTCATTCATAGCATTATTTACTAATTGTTCAGTTCTTGTATCAACACTACTAGTAGCTTCATCTAATATTAAAAATGGTGAATTTTTTAATATACCACGAGCTATTGTCAATAATTGTTTTTGACCACTTGATATACTATCAGCATCAGTTAATATAGTATCATAACCATCAGGTAATGTATTAATAAAATAATCAAGTCCTACTGTTTTACAAGCTTTATAAACCATATCATCAGTTATATGTTTTTGATTATAAATAATATTTTCTTTAATTGTTCCATTATAAATCCATGTATCTTGTAAAACCATAATAAATAAATCATGAATATTTTCTCTAGATAATTCTTTAATAGAAACATCATCTATTAAAATATCACCACTATTTATATCATAAAATTTCATTAATAAATTAACAATTGTTGTTTTACCAGCGCCAGTTGGACCTACTATAGCAATTTTACTACCTTTTTTAATAGAAGCACTAAAATCCTTTATTATTTCTTTATCTATATTATAACCAAATCTAACATGTTCAAAATCAATATTTCCTTTAATATTTTCTATTTTTTTAACTAAATTTTTTTCATTATTCATTTCTTTTTCATCTAAAAATTCAAATACTCTTTCACTAGCAGCTGCAGTTGATTGTAATTGACTTAAAGATTGCGCTATATTAGTTAAAGGTGATGTAAATAATCTTGTATAAAGCATAAATGCTACTATTGTACCTATATCAGTTTTATTATTGATAACAAGTAATGCTCCTACTATACAAACACAAACATAACCAAAATTACCAATAAATCCCATAATTGGTGGCATTAAACCTGATAAAAAATTACTTTTTTTAACACTTTCATATAATTTTTCATTTATTTTATCAAATTTTTTATTAGAATCATCCACACCATTATATACTTTAACAACATTTAAAGATGAATAGATTTCTTCTATATGACCATTTATATTACCTAATTCTTTTTGTCCAATTTCAAAATATTTTTGAGATTTTTTTAATATTATTGTCAAAAAAACAAAGCCTATTAAACTAGATATAATTGTTGTTATAGCCATATAAACATTAGTTGTAAACATCATGATAATTACGCCTATAAATAAGGTAATTGAAAATAATAATGCACAAACTGAATTAGTTAAAGTGTTACTAATTGTATCTACATCATTAGTTACTCTTGATAAAATATCCCCGATAGAATTATTATCAAAATATTTTAATGGTAATTTATTTATTTTTTTAGATATTTCATTTCTTAATTTATAAGATAATCTACTAGTTACATCAACCATTATATAATTTTGAATATAACTAAATATTGCACTAACTATATATATTATTCCTAAAAATATAACTAAATTTTTAACAGAATCTAAATCTATTTTAGTTAACATACCTATTGTAATAATGTTTACTAATTCTTTTAATTTATTAGGACCTATTATCATACATATTGATGATATAAAACCTAATATAATAGCAATTATAAAGTATTTATAATATGGTTTTATATATTTAATTAACTTAATAATTGAACCTTTAAAATCCTTAACATTATTTTGTTCAGGAGAAATATTTTGATTTCTTTTATTCATTTTCTAATTCCTCCTTTGTTACTTGCGATAATGCGATTTCTTGGTATACTTTACAATTATTTAATAATTCATTATGAGTACCCATACCTACCATTCTACCATTATCTAATACAATAATTTTATCAGCATTTCTAATTGTTCCTATTCTTTGAGCAACTATTAATATAGTAGCATCTTTAGTATATTTTTTTAATTCTTTTCTTAATTTATAATCTGTTTTATAATCTAGTGCGGAAAATGAATCATCAAAAATATAAATTTCTGGATTTCTTGCGATAGCTCTAGAGATTGCTAAACGTTGTTTTTGGCCACCAGATATATTAGTTCCACCTCTAGATATATATGAATCATATTTTTTATCCAATTCTTCTACAAAATCTGCACCTTGAGCAACAGAAACACTTTTTTTAATAATTGCATCATTTATTTTGTTTTTACTTTTTCCATAACTAACATTATATTTAACACTACCACTAAACATAACTGCTTTTTGAGGAATATATCCTAATTTATTATATAATGTTTCTAATTTATAATTTTTAACATTGATGTTATCAATTAAAACAACACCTTCTGTAGCATCATAAAATCTTGGTATTAAATTTATAAGGGTTGATTTACCACAACCAGTAGATCCTATAAAAGCTACTGTTTCTCCTTTATTAACTTTAAATGTTATATCTTTTAACATATATTCATTAGCATCAGGATATTTAAATGAAACATTTTTAAATTCTATTTCACCTTTTATATTATTATCTTTATCTATATCACCATCTAATATAGATGATTTTGTATCTAAAACTTCTCTAATTCTTTTAGCTGATATACTTGCTCTTGGATATATTATAAATATAAATGATAACATTACAAATGACATTACAACTTGCATAGCATAAGATGAAAAAACTATCATATCACTAAATAAATCAATTCTGTTTACTACTTCAGCTTGATTTATTATAAATGCCCCTATTGCATATATTGATAAAGTTAAACCAGACATAATTAAGTTCATTCCTGGCGATAATATATTCATCAATTTACCTGTAAACATACTAGTTTTCATTAAATTCTTATTAGCTTTATTAAATTTATTTTCTTGATAATCTTCAGCATTAAAAGCTCTTACAACTCTAATTCCAGTCAAATTTTCTCTTGTTACATTATTTAAATTATCAGTTAATTTTTGAATTATTTTAAATTTAGGTAAAGCAAATAATATTAATGTTGTTATCATTATTAATAAGAAGAAAATTGCAGAAATTGTGGCGAAAGTCCAAGAAAAATTCTTAGCCTGAATTTTTATTATTGCCCAAGTAGCCATAATAGGTGCTTTTATAAGCATTTGTAAACCCATTGATATAAACATTTGAACATGAGTTATATCATTAGTTGTTCTAGTTATTAAACTACTTGCTAGGAATTTTTTAATTTCTTCCATTCCAAAAGATTCTACTTTTCTAAATATATCACTTCTTAGATTTTTAGAAAAACTAGCTCCTATATTAGTTGCGAAATAACCAACTAATATAGAAGAAAATAAACTACCTAAAGCACATAATAGCATATATATACCTATTATTAATACTTCATTTATATTTGTTCCTTCGGTTTGTAATAATGTTGTCATATTAGACATAAAATCAGGTATTTTTAAATCTAACATTACTTGTATTACTATAAATATTACACTTAATACATAAACATTTGTAGAACTACTTTTCGCTGTTTTGAATGATTATCGGGGCGAATTTAGGAAAGACATTAATTCTCTGCTGAATTTTATCTTAAGCTTAATGAAGACCAATTTAGCTGTCCTGCTTGCTAACATGGGGTTCGTCCTCCAAATATCAGGGGTCTTCATCTTAG
>CAYNYX010000040.1:7134-7566 GCA_964401535.1 uncultured Muribaculaceae bacterium
TTTTTTTAAATTTTTTTAATAATTTTAACATAAATATTCCTTTCTAGTTTTAAGATGTGTTATTTCATTTTACACTTATTATAAATATATGTCAATACATTTAATATAAAATAAAAACTGATAAAATATCAGTTAATATCTTTTATTAAAGCTAAACGGAATGAATTATAAGTTCTTATTGTTCCTGAACTATGATAGAAACAAAACATTCCAGATGTAGATGGAGCAGAATAAATATTGTAAACTCCACCACCACGTTTTAACCATGCTTTTTCTCCATATGATAGTATTGTTCCAGAAGAATACCAACTTCCTATTTTATTACCATATCTTGCCAAAATTTCTCTTGTTGCATCACCTAAAAATCCTCTTAAATGAGTTACTTCGCTATCGTCGTATGCATAAGAATCATAATATTTTCCATTTGGGATA
>CAYNYX010000040.1:7576-8071 GCA_964401535.1 uncultured Muribaculaceae bacterium
AGTTTCAAAGCCTGATTCACCAATAATGAAATCACCAGATTCATCGCTCATATTACTCATTACATATTCCCAGGCACCACCTGACATATCATATATACCATATATGTTCCCTGTTGTTGAACCTAAAGCATTTGTATATGGATTACATACTGTATTTTTAGCTATTATTGTATTTGAACATCCTGTTTTTGATTCTTGACCTACATAGTAATCATTAAATCCAACATCAGTACATACTGAATCATTACATCTTCCATATTGTGAATGAGTTAAATATGTAATTGCTCCCCATTCCATATTTTTTAACATATGACTATCTATTTCATTATCATTTGTTGTATAAGTAAAATCAGAATTTAGAGAACCTGTTTCACTTATAAATCCATAATTATTATTTTCTTTTTCCATATTTCTTGTCGAAATAAACATTGCCGCTATTGATTGATTAGCAACTGGTGTTAAATTAGGTTTTGATGTTAATTCTGTTAATGAACC
>CAYNYX010000041.1:0-8038 GCA_964401535.1 uncultured Muribaculaceae bacterium
GATATTAAATGCTGCTAATGATGTAATTAAACATAATACTGAAAAAAAAGATAAAAATTTATGGACATCTAATGAAGAAGGTACTAAATTACATTATTATAGGTCTTTAGATGAAAAAGATGAAGCCTTTTATGTTGTAAATAAAATTCAAAAATTGATTGATAATGGAGCATCTAAAAATGAAATAGCAGTTTTATATAGAACTAATGCTCAATCAAGAAATATTGAAGAAGTAATGTTAGAATATAATATTCCTTATAAAGTAGTGGGAAGTTTTTACTTTTATAATCGAAAAGAAATCAAAGATTTAATTAGTTATTTAAAATTAATATACAATTCTAATGATGATGTAAGTTTACTTAGAATAATAAATGTTCCTAAAAGAGGTATAGGTTTAAAGACTACTGAAAGTTTAATAAATGAAGCTAATTTAAAAAGATGTTCTTTATATGATGTTATAACAAGTGGTAAAGAATTGACATTTAAAAATTTAATAGAAGAATTAAAAGTAAGTAGTGAAAAATTATCTTTAACAGAATTAATAGATGAAATTTTAGATAAAACAGGAATGAAAAAAGAGTTAGAAGCAGAAAAAACTTTAGATGCTGAAGTAAGATTAGAAAACTTAAATGAATTTAAATCTATAACTAAAGCATTTGAAGAAAAAAATGGTATAATATCTTTAGAAGAGTTTTTAAATGAAATTAGTTTAGTTTCTGATGTTACCGAATATAAAGATAATACTGATGTAGTAACATTAATGACAGTTCATTCTGCTAAGGGATTAGAATTTGATAATATATTTATAATTGGATTAGAAGAAGGTATTTTTCCACATAATAATTCTTTATTAGAAAAAAGTGGTTTGGAAGAAGAAAGAAGATTATGCTATGTAGCTTTAACAAGAGCAAAAAAAGAAATATGGCTTGTTAATGCTAAAAGAAGGACTTTATATGGTATGGATTCAGCAAATCCGTCTAGTAGATTTTTAAAAGAAATTAACGATGATTATATAGATAAAGAAAATGTTGTTTTTGAAACAGAAAATAAAGATATTACTATATTAACAACTATAGACAAAGATGTTTCATATAACATTGGTGATAAAGTAATACATGATATTTTTGGAGAAGGAATAATTGTTTCAATGGATAAAAGTATTGTTACAATAGCATTCCCACATCCACATGGAATTAAAAAAATAATGAAAGGTCATACAAGTATAAAGAAGGTGAAATAATGATATTAAATTTTATTGATACAATTGATAGTTGGTTAAAACCAGTAAAGGAATGGATAAGAAATAATGATAATGCGTTTTTCTTAGTTATTGTCTTTGTTATTGGTTTAGCTTTATTTTTCTTTACATATAAAGCATTACATAAAGATAAATAAATAAATTTATAAAAAAGATTGATTTAAGAAAATAAAAAGAATATAATAAACGATACATGAGGTGAGTTATTATGGCAAAAATTATTGAAATAAATAAACTTAATTTTGGTTATAAAGAAGAGTTATTTCATGACTTAGATTTAGTAATCAATAAAAATACTTTTACAACAATTATGGGAAGTAATTCTTGCGGTAAAACAACCCTGATGCGTATTATAACGGGAGATATTAAAACTGACTCTAATATTATTATTGATGATATTGAATTAAATAATAAAACTAGAAAAGAAATAAGAAAAAAAATAGAAATTATTACTGGTGATCCTACAGATACATTTATTTGTGATACTGTAATAGATGATATAACTTTTTCATTACAAAGTTTAAATTATTCAGAAAATATTATTGAAAAGAAAATAGAAGAAATTGTTGATATGTTAAATATTAATAACATATTAGATAAAAATATTGATGAATTAAGTTATGGTGAAATGCAAAAAGTAGCTTTAGCGTCTATTTTAGTACTTTCTCCAATGATTTTAATAATGGATAATGCTTTAAGTATGATTAATTATTATGAAAGAATTGAAATACTTAAAAAAATAAAAGATTTAAATATAACAGTTTTATATATTACTGATGATGTAAATGATATATTAATTAGTGATAAAATAATTTTAATAAATGATAAAAAAATAATATTAAATTCAACATTAAAAAAAGCTTTACAATGTGAAAAAGAATTTAATAATTGTAATTTAGAATTGCCCTTTATGGCAGATTTGAGTAAAAAGTTAGGTTATTATGGTTTAGTTGATGATATTATATTAAATAAAACAGAAATGGTGGATGTTTTATGGAAATAGAATTAAAAAAAATATGTTTTAAATATAAAAATAGATCTCAAATATTAAATAACTTAGATCTAAAAATTAACTCAAATTTAATAACTGGTATAATAGGTAATACTGGTAGTGGTAAAACTACTTTATTAGAAATGCTAGACTTACTTATTTTACCAACTAAAGGTAAAATAAAAATAGGTAATGATATAGTAAATTCTAAAACTAAAAAAAATGATTTAAATGATATTAGAAAAAATATAGGATATTTATTTCAAAATCAATTAGATCAATTATTTGAATTAAATGTAAAAAAACAACTAAATGTTTCTAATGATAATTTTTTAACTATAAGTGAAATGCTTAATATGTTGGGATTAAATGACGAATATTTAAATAGAAATATTGAGGAACTAAGTGATGGTGAATTAAGAAAACTAGGTTTAGTGTCAATATTAATTAAGAATCCTGAATTGATTTTATTAGATAATCCTACGATTGGATTAGATAGTAAGAGTAAAAAAAATTTAATAAAATTATTAAGAAATTTAAAAGTAAAATATAATAAAACTATTTTGATTGCATCACAAGATATTGAATTTATACATGCAGTATGTGATGATGTAGTTATAATAAATAATGGTGAAATTAAGATTAGTGGTAATAAATATAATGTATTTAAAAATGATAAAATTTTAGAAGAAAATGGTATTATAAAACCAAATTTAATTTCATTTTCAGATGAAGTTTATAATAAAAAAGGTATTAAAATAGGATATAGAGATGATATAAAAGATTTGATAAAGGATATATATAGATATGCAAAATAAAAGTATTAATAATATTACAAAATTAATAGTTTTATTTATAATCTCTTTTATAATAATATTATCTAAATCTATAGAAGCTAATATAATTTTATTTATATTAACTTTGATTCTTATTTTAAAAAACAATATTTCTGGATATAAAATATTAAATATATTATATAAAAATATAATATTATTGATTATTACTGGTATTTTATCACTAATATTTACAAATATATTTTTATTAATTAAAATGATTATTTTTATATTATTAATAAATGTATATATTATTACTACTGAAAAAATATATTTATATAATGATTTAAATATAGTATTAAAACCTTTTAAAATATTTAATGTAAATACAAATTATTATGCATTAAAAATAGTAAATTATTTTTCTTTGTTTAATAAGGAAAAAAGAAAAAATTCTAAATCTTTATTATCACAAAATCGTATATTTTTAAATATTAATATAGTTTCTATAACTAAAAGAATAAAAAAGAAATTAAATAATTTATGTTTAAGATTATCTAAATATGAAATTAATAATTATAAGTTTTGTTGTAATGATTTTATATGTTTAATAATCACTATGGTATATTTAGGTTTAACTATATATAAAGAGGTGATTATGTGAGATATTTATTAACATTTAGTTATGATGGATCTAATTTTAAGGGATATCAAAAACAAATTAATAAAAGAACAATTCAAAGTATTATTGAAGAAGTATTAAGTAAAATAACTAATGAAAAAATTAAAATTTATTCTTCTGGTAGAACTGATGCATTAGTTCATGCTTTAAATCAAAAAGCTCATTTTGATTTAAATAAAGATATTGATTTAGAAAAATTTAGATATTCTATGAATAGTTTATTACCTGATGATATTTATATTAAAGATATTGTCAAAGTTGATGATAATTTTCATGCTCGATATAATGTTTTAAATAAAGAATATGTTTATAAAATAAATATAGGTGAATATAATCCTTTAGAAAGAAATTATATATATCAGTATAATCATGATTTAGATATCAATAATATGTGTAAAGCTATTAAACTATTTGTCGGTACTTATGATTTTAAATCATTTACTACTAATGATTTAGACAAAGATACAATCAGAACAATATTTGATGCTTATTTGACATTAGATAATGATATTATTACTATTGTTTTTAAGGGGAATGGATTCTTAAGATATATGGTAAGAAATATGGTAGGTATTTTAATAGAAGTAGGACAAGGAAAAAGAGATTACAACGATATAACAAAAATAATTAATTTTAAAGATAGAAAAAAAGCAGGTATTAAAGCTCCTGCTAATGGATTATATTTAAAAGATGTTAATTATTAGTTCTAAATTTTATTTAGGACTTTTTATTTTTAAAAAAAATAAAATTGAATAGGTGATTATAATGTTTTTTAGAATAACTTTATTTCTATTTGGATTTGGTTTAACAATAATTGGTTTCTTTTATATAATAAGTTATCTTAATATTTTAACACTAGGGTATAATTTTAATTTTTATGTTAATTTTATTATTAGGAGAATAGAATGTTGGTATTCTATAATAGGTATTATAATTATGTTAATAATGATATTTGAAGGAGATAAAAATGAACTATATATATGATATTTTACTTAATTTTAATGAAAAATATTATGAATTTTATGATTGGGATAATAATCCTATTCATATTAAAAAAATTCCCTTATTTAAAATAAGTAATGAACAAATGAAAATAGTATTTAATAATAACATTAAAATAGATATAAAAGATATAATGAATAAAACAGAATCATTTGATAATAAAATAGAAACTTGTATTGTTTTAGCAACAGAAAATATAACAATTGCTTTAAAATTAGATAAAAATGGTAAAGTTATAGAAAGAAGTTCTTTATTATTTGAAGAAGAAGATGAAGTATTGGAAGCTGTATATGTATTAGAAGAAAAAAGTTTAAATATAGAAATAATTAATGGAATTAAAAATAATTTTTTAACAAGAGAAGATAATAATATATATAATTTTGTAATGAATCAAATAGACAAATTAATAATAAACAAAGAAGAAAATAAATTATTATATTTATATTATGAATGTTTTAATATAAAAGATGATAATATAAATAAAGTTATAAAAATAATAAAAAAAAGTATTTGTGAAGAATTTGATAAATATGGGAATATCATTTACAATTTTTTAAAACTAACAACAGGTAGTAAATAAAATAGAAATTATTTCTATTTTTATTATGTTTATTTTTCTTTAAATATAAGAGAAAATATGATATAATTAATATGTTATAGGGTGATAATATGTATAAATTTGTAATAAATGATTTTGAAGGTCCATTAGATTTATTACTTCATTTAATAAAAGAATCTAATATCAGTATAACTGATATAAAAATAGAAGAAATAACTAAACAATATTTAAAATATATTGAAGCTATGGAACAACTAAATTTAGATATCGCAAGTGAATATTTAGTAATGGCAGCTGAATTAATTGAGATGAAATCTAAAATATATTTACCTGTAGAAAAAGAAAATGAAACTGATGAATATGAAGAAGATTCTAGAGAGAATTTAATAAATCGTTTATTAGAATACCAAAAATATAAAGAAACTACTAGTACTTTTAAAGAATTAGAAGTTAACCGTAAAGATATACATACTATTCCAATGTCTAATTTAAATGAATTTAGTGATAAAAAAATAGTAAATGAATTACCTATAAGTGTTTTATTAGATGCTTTTAATGATTTATTAGCAAGAAAAGAAAAAGATAAACCATTAAATACTAAAATAACAAAAAAAGAATATTCAGTAAGTGTTAGATGTAATGAAATAAGAGAAATTTTAAAAAAGAAAAAAAGAATAGAATTTGTAGAATTATTTGATATAGTAACAAGAGAATATGTAATTGTTACCTTCTTATCTATTCTTGATTTAGCTCGTAAACAAGAGATTATTGTTGAACAAGAAAACAATTTTAATAAAATATACTTACTTAGTAAGGAGAAAGCAAAATGAATTTAGTTGGAGTTTTAGAAGGAATACTGTTTGTAGTTGGGGAAGATGGTATTACTAAAGATAGACTATTAGAAATAATGGATATAGATTTAGAAACATTAAATGGATTAATTAATATATTAAAAAGTAGATATTCTAAAGATGAATATGGAATTAATATAACAATTTTAGGAAATAAATATAAATTAATAACTAAAAAAGAACATAAAGAATATTATAAAAAAATAATAGATAGTGATTATAATGATAATTTAAGTCAAGGAACGTTAGAAACTTTAGCAATTATTGCTTATAATTCTCCTATAACGAGAAGTTTAGTTGAAGAAATAAGAGGAGTTAATAGTGATTATCATATTAGAAAATTAATAACTAGAGATTTAATTAAAGAAGTTGGAAGATCAGAGTTACCAGGTAGACCTATTTTATATAGTGTAACAGATACATTTTTGGATTACTTTGGTTTATCTTCAATAGAAGAATTACCAAAAATAGAAATAAAAGAAGAAATAGATGAAGAAATAAGCTTATTTGAGTCAAAATATAAAGAGAAATAAAAAAACTCTTTTTTTTTATTAAAATATTTGTTATAATATGTTTAAGATAAAAGTGGGAGGAAATATGAAATATGAAGGAATTTAATTTCGATGATATAGATATAATCGATGATATAGATACTAAATCAGCCCCTATTAATAATGAAAATAATGTAGAAGAGGTTAATGCTAATGATGTTTTTGGTGTCGATGTTAATAATGTGACTCCATCAATAAATGAAACAAAAACAGAAATAAAAGAAGAACCATTATATAAAAAATTCAATTTTGATATTGATATTAAAGAAGAATCAAATAATGAAGTTGCTAGTGAATTAAATAATGAAATAGTTAATGAACCAAGTAATGAAACACTTATTATGAATAATAGTATTGATTCTAGTAGTGTTGTTGAACAACCAAATAATAATTTAGAAGAAAAAATAGAAGAAAGTAATTTAGATGAAATTGATAAACCATTATTTGCAAGTAATACAGATGAAATTGATAATCCTTTTGTTACAAAACCTGTAAATACTGAACCAGAAGTAACAGAAGAAGAACAAATTGAAAATATGTATAAAGAAGCTAATGCAGCTATAACTCCTGTTATTACTGATGGTCAAAACATAGAAGAACAGGTAAAAGAAGATGCTTTAGAAGAAGCTATTTCACATACAACTAGATTTAGTCCTTTTGCTAAAGAAAAACCAGAAATTGCTGAAATAGAAACTGAAGATAAAGAACCAAATGAAAAAAGTACTCGTATATTTTTAGTTGTTTTATTTGCAATTCTTGTAATAGCAATATTTGTTATTCCTAAAATAGCATCATTAATTTAAAAGAAAAATCACTTCATTGAAGTGATTTAATTTTTATCTAATGAGATAAATAAATTTTTTTATGATATAATGTTTGTAGAAGGAGAAATGTATGAAATATTGTGATAAATGCGGAAATAGAATAATCGATGATTCAAATTTTTGTTCTAATTGCGGTAAAAATATTAATCTTGTTAATCAAGGAAGTAGCACATCAATAGTTATATGTGCAATAGTCGGATTGATCTTTCCAATAATAGGTGCGATTATGTATTATGTTTTAAAGAAAACGGATATTAAAGCTGCCAAAACCGCAAATGTATGTGCCTGGATTGGATTTTTTATACAATTGCTTTGCTCAATCTTATGGGATTTTTCAATTTTCTCTTTATTTTAATAGAAAATTGTATAGTCAATGAAGAATACATTTTCGTTTTTGATGATTTTCAATATATAAACTTAATTTATTTATGTACATGATAATGTTTTCATCAATTTTTTATTATGACATAGTGATAATGTATTTATAATTTATGGAAATTTGCATCATTAATTTAAAAGAAAAATCACTTCATTGAAGTGATTTCAG
>CAYNYX010000042.1:0-8013 GCA_964401535.1 uncultured Muribaculaceae bacterium
CAACAGGAGCTTTAGATGAAAAAACAGGTAAGATTGTTTTAGAATCATTAGTAGAAGCTAATAATAAATATGGAACAACTTTAATAATAGTTACACATAATCCTGGTATTGCTTTAATTGGTGATAAGATTATTAAAATGAATAGTGGTAAAATAGTAGAAACTATTATAAATGAAAAAAGAATGGATCCTAAGGAAATACCTTGGGGATAGAATATTAATATTCTTTTTTTATAAGAAAAATAGGAATTTTGTGATAAATTAGTCGAAAATTAGTGGAAAAATGTGATATATACAGTATATATTAATGAAATTTTGTGATATAATGTATATGGAGGGATTAATATATGGATAGATTGAAAAGAAAAATTGATAGATTTTTAATTGAATGGAAGAATAGTAATAGTAAATTACCGTTGATAATTAAAGGTGCAAGACAGATAGGCAAAACAGAATCTATAAGATTTTTTGCACAAAACAATTATAAGAATGTTATTGAAATAAATTTTATATTACAAAAACAATATAAAGTTATTTTTGATAATGGATTTGAGGTAGATACTATTATAAAAAATATTTCCTTAATAAATCCTAATTTTAATTTTATTCCTGGAGAAACATTAATATTTTTTGATGAATTGCAAGATTGTATAAATTGTGCTACTTCTTTGAAGGCTTTTAAAGAAGATGGTAGATATGATGTTATATGTTCTGGTTCTCTTATGGGAATAAATTATAAAGAAATAGAGTCAAATAGTGTTGGCAACAAAGAAGATTATGAGATGTATTCACTAGACTTTGAAGAGTTTTTATGGGCTAAAGGTTATAACGATGAACAAATCGAAGATTTGTATGTCCATATGAAAGATTTAATTCCTTTTTCAAATCTTGAATTATCAGTCATGTTTGATAATTTTAAAGAATATATGGTAGTAGGTGGTATGCCAGCCATTGTATATTCATTTGTAACAAATAAAAATTATAGTGGGACACTCAATATGCAAAAGCAAATAATATTGGATTATGAAGAGGATATTACGAAATATGCATATGGATTAGATCAAGGTAAAATACTAAATGTTTATAGAAAAATTCCTATATTTTTGGGTAATGAAAACAAGAAATTTCAAATATCTAAGATTACTGATGGTGCTAGAAATAGAGAATATATTGGTACTATAGATTGGCTTAAAAATGCTGGTATAATAAATGTGTGTTATTTTTTGGAAAAACCAGAGTTACCATTAAAAGGCAACTATAATCCAGATAATTATAGAATTTATTTTAGAGATATAGGATTACTTATAGGTAATTTGGATGATGAAATTCAAGAAGATTTAAGAAGTAATCAAAATTTCAATACTTATAAAGGAGCAATATATGAAAATATAATTGCTGATATGCTTGTAAAAGCAGGTTATACTTTGTTTTTTTATAAAAATAATAAAAGTACAATTGAAATGGATTTTTTTGTACGTGATAAAGATAGTTTAATTCCTATTGAAGTAAAAGCAATAGATGGTAGTACTATATCACTTAATAATCTTATTGAGGACGAAAAATATAGTGATATAAAATATGGAATTAAGTTGTGTTATAAAAATATTGGATTTAATGGTAAGTTTTATACTTTTCCATATTTCTTGACATTTTTATTAAAAAGATATTTAAAAGAAAAATAGATGATAAAACCGTTATAAATTTAACGGTTTTATTGTATTTTATATATTATATGGAACATAATACTATTGGGAGGATGTTATGGATGCAAATATAGAATTAATGCAGTATTTATATCAAAATAGTGAGATGGGTGTTCATACTTTAACTAAGTTATTAAATGAATTAAATGATAAAGATAATAAGATTAAAGGTTTAGTTTCTAAACATTTAAAAATTTATGAAAAATTTTTAAAAGAAAGTAAAAATATAATTAAAAAAAATAAAATCAAAATAGAAAAAAATAGTTGTATGGCTAAAATGGGTTCTTCTATGGGAATTAGAAAAGAAGTAAAATGTGATAATAGTGATACTAGTATGGCTCATATGATTATTGAAGGTGTTACTATGGGATTAGTTGATATAGAATCTAAAATTAAAGATTTTAGTGAAGTTGTAGATAAAGATATACTTTCTTTAGCTAAAAATTATCAAGAAAGTTTAAAAGAACAATTAAGAGAATTAAAAGAATATTTGTAAAAATATTTTATATTATAAATATTTAGATGTAAAAGTAAAAATTTATGAATAGAATCTTGACATTTTATGTAAGTAATAGTATATTATAACTACATAAGTGATTATGTTGTGCAGTAATGCATATAATAATAATGCTAGTATTAGCAAATAAAAAAGCTGGTGATTCCCACCATAAGAGGAACTTAAAAAAGCGGTGATTCCCACCATAAGAGGAACTTAAAAAAGTGGTGATTCCTACCATAAAAGGAATTTGAAAAAGAAACTAGAGAGCAACCTCTAGTTTTATTTTAAAAAGTATTGCGAACATTTATTCGCTGTGATATAATGTGATTATAATATTAAATTTATACAAATTGAAAGGCGGTAGATATTATGAAAGAATCTTTAATATTGGTAAAATTGGATAGTAATTATTGTGACTATTTGAGGAAGTATGATAAAAAAGTACCATTTAATTTTAACGAGAAAGAATTGCGACCATTTGTTGGAGTTTTATTTGAAATAAATGATTGTATGTATTTTGCACCACTTTCAAGCCCTAAACCAAAACATTTAAAATTGAAAAATAAAATTGATTTTCTTAAAATAGATAATGGAAAATTAGGCGCGATTAATTTTAATAATATGTTACCAGTTACTAAAAAAAATATTGTTAAATTAGATTTAAATAAAAAGTGTAAAACAAATGATGATATAAAATATATTAAATTATTGAAAGAACAAATATATTGGTTGAATCGTAATAGTGAAAAATTGTATGGGAAATCAAAAAAATTGTATAATAATTATATGAATAATAAACTTACTAGCAGTTTGCTAAATCGCTGTTGCAATTTTAAATTATTAGAAGAAAAGTGTAGAGAATATAATATATAACATTTAAAACAATTATGTTTTCTTTTAACTAAATATAATATATAATTAGTATGGTGATTTAAATGGAAGTACTTTCTCCTGCTGGGAATATGGAATGTTTATATGCAGCTATAGAAGCTGGTTGTAATGCTATTTATTTAGGTGGTAAAAACTTTGGTGCAAGAGCTTTTTCTACTAATTTTAATAATGAAGAAATAGTTGAAGCTATCAATTATGCTCATTTATATGGTGTTAAAATATATGTAACAGTTAATACTTTAATTTATGAAAATGAAGTAGAGAGTTTTATGGAATATATAGATTTTTTACATAAAAATAATGTTGATGCGGTTATAATACAAGATATAGGAATGTTAGATTTAATAAGAAAAACCTATCCTAATTTAGAAATACATGCATCTACTCAAATGCATATTCATAATGTAGAAGGTGCTTTGTTAATGAAAAAATTAGGTGTTAAAAGAATAGTTTTAGCACGAGAAACACCTTATGATTTAATAAAAGAAATCAAAGAAAAAGTTGATATAGAAATAGAAATATTTGTTTATGGAGCTTTATGTGTTAGTTATTCAGGGCAATGTTTAATGAGTAGTTTAATAGGTAATAGAAGTGGTAATAGAGGTTCTTGTGTTCAATGTTGTAGAAAAGAATATGATTTAGTTGATACATGTGGTAAAAAAGTAAATAAAGATAAATATTTATTAAGTATGAAAGATTTAAATACATTGGATTATATAAAAAAATTAGCTGATATTGGGGTAGATAGTGTTAAAATAGAAGGAAGAATGAAAGAATGTGGATATGTTTTTTTAACAACATCTTTAGTTAATAAAGCTTTAAAAGATAAAATAACTGATAATGATATTAGAGATTTAAAAGTTACATTTAATCGTAAATTTACTAAAGGGTATATGTTTAATGAAAAAGATGTTATAAATGAATATAGACCAAATCATTTAGGAATAGAAATAGGTAAAATAAAAAATAATAAAATATTATTATCAGATGATATTAATCAAGGTGATGGCATTAGAGTATTAGGAAGTGATACAGGTTTAATATTAAATTATATTTATAAAAATGGTAAATTAGTTAATAAAGCTTATAAAGGTGATTTAATAGAAGTAAAATTTAATGATAAAGTAAATGAAAATGATATTGTTATTAAAACATTAGATAAAAAGTTAAATGAAGAAATAAGTAAAAAAATAAAAGAAAATTTAAGAAAAGTATCAATTAATATAAAAGTTAAAGCTAAAATAGATTCTTATTTAGAGATACAAGTAAATAATATAAAAATAAAAGGTAAATTTAAAATAGAAAAATCTATTAATAATCCTATAACTAAAGAAGAATTAATGGAAAGAATATCTAAAATAGGAGATAGTATTTATAAAGTAGAAAATATTGATATTATTTGTGATGATAATATATTTATACCTATAAAAGATATTAATGAAGTTAAAAGAGAAATGGTTTCTAGATTAAATGAAATACAATTATATAAAAAAGATTATATAAAAGGTGAATATAATATAGAATTAGAAGACTTTAAAAAAATAAAAGAAATAAGTATATTATGCAATAATAAAAACCAAATATTATTTAAAAATAAAACAATATATTGTGATTGTGAAGAAGAGGGTACTATATTAAGATTACCAAGAGTTATAGAACATCATAAAGAATATAGTCAAGAATTATTAGTAGGAGAACTAGGATCAGTAAATAAATATAAAAATATTATAACTGATTTTTCACTTAATGTTACTAATTCATATTCAGTAGCATTACTTCATAATTTAGGAGTTAAAAGAGTAACTTTATCAGTAGAATTAGATGATAATCAAATAATAGATTTAATAAATAATTATAAAAAAAGATATCATAAAAATCCTAATTTAGAATTAATAGTTTATGGTAATTTAGAAGCTATGATAACTAAATATAATATATTAGATAGATATAATATAAATGGTAATTGTTATTTAAAAGATAATTATAAATATTTATATCCAATTAGAGTTAAAGATAATAAAACAATAATATATCATTATGAAAAAAGAAAATATGAAAATATTGATAAATATTATGATATGGGTATTAATTATTTAAGATATCAGATATTAGATACAGAAGATATAAAATATGTTAAAATGAACTTAAAAATATAGTATGGAATCTTTTAAATATTTATAGTATAATAAATAAAGGAGGTAGATGTTATGAAAAATAAGTATAAAATGACTAAAGAAGATAATATATTTTTTGCTAAAAGAAAATTAGTTGATAATATATATAAAAGTGCTAATTTAGAGGGTATTGCAGTAACATTTGCTGACACATATTCATTTATGAATAATGTTAATACAGGTAATATTTCTATAGATGATATGTTAAAATTAAAAGGTTTAAAGGATTCATGGGAATATGTATTAAATACAATTGATGATGAATTAAATATAAATTATATTAAAAAAATCCATTTTGAAGTTTGTAAAGGACAAAATATAAATCCTTTAGGTGAATTTAGAGATAAAGGTGTAGGAATAACGGGAACAACATGGAGACCTAAATTACCTAGTGAATGTGATTATAAAAAAGAATTAGAAATCATTATGGATAATAAAAATGATTTAGATAGATGTATAACTATATTTTGTTGGATACAAAGAAGTCAAATGTTTTTAGATGGTAATAAAAGAGTAGCAAATTTAGTAGCGAATAAAGAAATGATAAAATATGGACAAGGTATTATATCAATTCCGGTAGAAAAAATAGGAGATTATTTTATTGAATTAATTAAATATTATGAAACAAACGATATGGAAGAATTAAAAAACTTTATTTATAATAATTGTATTGATGGTGTTGATAATAAATAATTTATCCATAGTTTTGTGTGGTTATTATAGATTTAACAACCGATTTTGATGGAAGTAAATAGTAAGTATATTATTTCAAAATTTATGATATTAATAGAATTATATTTAAGTCTTGATTTAGAAAAATTACCATAAATTTTAAATGGTAAATTATACCTTTTAAATAATTTTCCTTTAAAATAAAAGTAATAAAAGAAATGAAAAAAATTAAAAAAAGAAATATTTGTAAATTTATAGACATTTCTTTTTTTTGTGCTATAATAAGACATAATTTGTTGGGGGTGCAGCTGATGAAATCTAATTTACCAGTAATCATATTAAGGGGCATCATTTTATTACCTAATAATGATATTAGATTAGAGTTTGACAACGATAATAGTCGTAATATTATTGATGTTGCTGAACTTTTTCACGACAATAATTTGTTAGTTGTAAGTGAGCCAAATATAATAGGTGATTTACAAACTAATGATTTACCTAAAGTAGGGGTTATATCTAAAATAACTCATAAATTAGAATTACCAAATGGTAAAGTTAGAATAGTAATTAGTGGTATTGTAAGGGCTAATGTTTATGAATATTTAAATAATAATAGTCAAACTGAAGTATTAGAATCCATAGTATCAGAAGTAAACCCAAGTTTTATAACAAAAACAGAAGAAGAAGCTTTAATAAAAAAATTATATAAAGAAGTAGAAAATTATTCTAAAATAGTACCTGATGCAAGTAATAGTGTTTTATCACTTATTATAAATAATGATTCAATAGATAAAATAACAGATATAATAATAACAAATTTATCATTAAAACAAGATAGATTATATGAATATTTAAATGAATTAGATAGTTCTAAAAGAGCCCAAATGATTTTAGAAGATATATATAAAGAACAAGATATATTTAGAATTGAAAAAAATATAGATGGTAAAGTAAAAAAACAATTAGATGATACTCAAAAAGAATTTATTTTAAGAGAAAAAATAAAACAAATTAAAGATGAATTAGGAGAAACATCAATCAAAGATTCTGAAACTGATAAATTAAAAGAAAAAGTGAATAAATTAGATTGTCCAATTAGGATTAAAGAAAGATTAAATAGTGAATTAAAAAAATATGAAGCTTCATCTCCTATGTCACCTGAAGTAAATATAATAAGAAATTATATTGAATGTTTAGTTTCATTACCATGGAATACATATACTAAAGATAATGAAGATTTAGCAAGTGCAAGAGACTTATTAGATGAATCTCATTACGGATTAGATAAAGTAAAACAAAGAATAATTGAATATTTAGCAGTTAAAAAAATGACAAATAGTTTAAATAGTCCAATAATATGTTTAGTAGGTCCACCAGGAGTTGGTAAAACTTCTTTAGCGTTTTCAGTAGCGCAAGCTATAAATAGAAATTTTGTTAAAATGTCATTAGGTGGAGTTAATGATGAATCAGAAATAAAAGGTCATAGAAGAGCTTATTTAGGAGCTAGTCCAGGTAGGATAATTGAATCAATGAAGAAAGCTAAAAGTTGTAATCCTGTATTCTTAATTGATGAAATTGATAAAATGACTAAAGATATTAAAGGTGATCCTGCATCTTCATTACTTGATATATTAGATCCTGAACAAAATAAGTATTTTAGTGATAATTATATAGAAGAAGAATATGATTTATCAAGTGTTATGTTTATCGCAACAGCTAATTATACAGATAAAATACCAGAAGCTCTAAAAGATAGGTTAGAAATAATAGAACTTACAGGTTATACAGAATATGAAAAATTAGATATTGTTAAAAAACATTTATTACCTAGAATATTAGTAGAACATGGATTAAATGAAAAAGATATAACTATGAATGATAGTACTATTTTAGAAATAATTAGAAGTTATACTAGAGAATCAGGAGTTAGAGAATTAAGAAGACAATTATCAACTATAGTTCGTAAAATAGTTACTAAAATAGTTATGGAAAATGTTGGTTTAAAAGAAATAAGTATTAAGAAAAAAGATATTGAAAAATATTTAGGTTTTAAAAAATATCAATATAATAGTGAT
>CAYNYX010000043.1:0-7779 GCA_964401535.1 uncultured Muribaculaceae bacterium
ATCTATTTGAACATCTTCATAAGGTTCCATTTTAATACCATCTTTTTCTTTAATAATAACTTCTGGTTTTGAAACTTGTAATTCAAATCCTTCTCTTCTCATATTTTCAATTAAAATTGATAAATGTAATTCTCCTCTACCTGATACAATAAAGGATTCTCCTTCACCTGGTTGAATTTTTAAGGAAACATCTCTTTCTGTTTCTTTTCTTAATCTTTCTTCTATTTTACTTGCTGTTACAATTTTTCCTTCTTTTCCACAAAATGGTGATGAGTTTACACCAAAATTCATTTGTAATGTTGGTTCATCAATTCTTAAATGTGGTAAAGCTTCTTCATTTCCTACAGTACAAATAGTTTCACCAACTGATATATCTGGTAAACCAGCTATTGCTACTATATCACCAGCACCAGCTTCATTTATTTCTATTCTCTTTAATCCTAAAAATCCATACATTTTTTGAATTCTAAATTGTTTAATACTACCATCTAATCTTACGCAAGAAACCATTTCATTTACTTTAACTTTTCCTCTTTTGATTCTTCCAATACCAATTCTTCCAACGAAATCATTATAATCTAATAATGCAGGTTGAAATTGTAAACCACCAGTTGTATCAACTGCAGGAGCAGGTATATAACTTACTATCGTATCTAAAATAGGATCCATAGTGTTAGCTTGTGTTTCTAATTCAGGATGTAATGATGATGTTCCAGCTAATCCAGATGCATAAACAACTGGGAAATCCAATTGATCAATATCAGCACCTAATTCAATGAATAAATCTATTACTTCATCAACAACTTCTTTAGGTCTTGCCGCTTCTTTATCTATTTTATTAACTACAACTATAGGTATTACTCCAGCTTCTAAGGCTTTTTTAAGAACAAATCTTGTTTGTGGCATTGTTCCTTCATAAGCATCAACAACTAATAATACTCCATCAACCATATTCATAATTCTTTCAACTTCACCACCAAAATCAGCATGACCTGGTGTATCTAGTATATTAATACGATATCCTTTATAGTTAATTGCTGTTGTTTTAGAAAGAATAGTTATTCCTCTTTCTCTTTCTATATCATTAGAATCCATTACACATGTTTCTACAGTTTCATTTTCTCTAAATGTTCCTGACATTTGTAATAGTTTATCAACTAATGTTGTTTTTCCATGGTCTACATGGGCTATGATTGCTATATTTCTGATATTCATCAAAACACTTCCTTCAACTTGCCAATTATATCACAGTATTGTAAAGTTGTAAATATCTTTTTTTTATTTTATATTTAGTAATTACAAAAAGAAGATTTTAAACTCATTTAAAAGAGTAATTTATGATATTATATTGTTTTCTATTAGTTTTAAAAAACATTAAGTAATTATTTGACTTAATGTTCTTACATTTTAAATCCTTTTATTTCTCTAAAGTATATCTATATATATTATCGCCACTTACTATTGTAAATTCTCCTAATTCTCCCGCTTCTACTTCATAAAAATCAATTGGTATTCTTAATTCTTCTTCAAGATCCAATAATTCATTAAAATCTTTTACATCTATAACATTATATCCTTTAGTTTTAATTCTTGTAACAACTTCAATAATAACCGCTCCATATTGTTTTCTAATTTTTCTAAGTTTAATTGAATAATTACTCTTTCTTTTTATATTAAATATTTTTCTAAAATTTAATATAAAAGTAAATATCGCACTTATTATTACTATTATTCCAAATATTAATTTTCTTGCATCAAGCATTGCATTTATATCAGTCTTCGCAAGCTTTTTATCATATTCCTTCTCAAATTCATCTGTTATTTTAAAGACAGATTGATTTAAAGGTATTCTATAGGTACTTATTTTAGAATCATCTATTTCTATACCATCTAATGATCCTACCACATCTACTTTAAGTGTGACAAGCATATACGCTGTAATAGGTAATTTCATTTGTTGTTTGTATGCAGTTACCTCATCATTATATAATGCATAATTTAATGGATACTCAAATTTTATATCAAATCCCGCACTATTATTTACTTCTTTTTCTACTTTTTCCAACAATATATAATCTTTACGCCATAACTTTGTATCTTCATTGTCTAATTTGTATTCACCAACTATTTGACCTAATAATTCATATGAATATTTAACTGGAATAAGCTTAGATCCATAATATGTATAATCAAATTTTAAATTAATATCTTTTACAATAGAAGCAGGATATGATTCTCCATATTTAATTATAAAACCTTCATAATCAGCATATTGACTATTTGGATATATTAATACATCATATGAATGATCTTGTTTTACTTTTTGATAATACAGTAAACTATTTAAATTTCTTTTAGATATATCAATACTATCAATAACAAGAAGTGTTCCTGTAACAATAGATAAAATTATTATTATTGGAACTATATAACTAAGATATTGTTGAGTAGAAATTGTTTTTTTTGTATTTTTTTTAGTCATAGATATTACTCCTTTCTATGTTTCAACGTTTGGTCTATTTTTTTTGAATATCTCATTTAACCATACAGATGGATATCCTATATATGATATCTTAAATTTAACTAGACCTACTACTTGATTTTCTCTTACTTTAAATGCATCTGGGGTCTCATTATTATCACCTTTAGTGGTAAATATTAATTCTTTATTTTGTTTTTGAATTTGAATGACTCTATGTATTACTACAGAATCATCTAGTATATATTCTATTACATCACCAGTTTTTATATTTTTAAGTTGATCTTTATTTATTTTTTCCACTATTACTACATCACCACGAGATATTTTATCTCTCATACTATTTGACATAAGGGCAACAGGATAATATTTAAACCAACCCACTATAAATCCCACCAAACTAATTAAAAGTATTAAAAAGGGAATATAGTATAATGGATTAGCTCTATGATAAGTTTTTTTACTTACCTTTTTTTCACTCTTTATTTCAATATAATTTATTACTGCAAATATTATAAATATTAATATAGTAAATACAATTACTTCTAAAAACCAATTAATATTTGGTAATATTGGTAAGAAAATAGTTATAGCAATAAAAGGTAATTTATATATTAAAGCTGCTAAAAAACCAGCTTTATTTACAATGTAACATAATAATATATTTCTAATTATACTTTCATATACAATCGTTATTAAAAATTTAAATCCTGTTTCTGCACTAGTAAAATAGTGTGGAATATTAGCAAAATTAATATCTATAATAACAAATAATATTATTGTTAATATATAAATTGCCTTTTGTTTTGTTCTACTAGTGACGAATATGGATCTAACATATTCCTGAAGTATCGCAATACTTCCATACGCCCATAAGTTTTTAATTATACCTAATATACTTGTATTATATGGATTTTTTTGGTAAGTAAATATTAATCCTGAAGCAAAATGCATCATCATATATATAAGCATAATGATTATCAATGTTTGTATTATATTACGCTTTTCTCGATAACGATTACTTATATCTTTAGATATATAAATTGCGAAACAAAAGAATAGTAACCAACTAATAGGATTGATAATTAAATCATATATTTTATTATATTGAGATGGAATACATAACTGAGTTACTACTACATACGTCAAAATAATGATATATAATATTGTAGCCTTAATTTTTGACTCTGACATATTTCACCTCTATTCAACAACACTTTTTCCTAATGCATAATTTGTTGTTAAAACAAAATTTTCATCGCTTGATTGTATTGAAAATCCCATTTGCGTAGAGACACCGCTATTTAAAACTATGTTATGACTAACGCCACTTACTACAAGTTCATTTTCTTTTAATACATAATCACAATTCCAATTATTTGTTACTGTAATATTATTTGAACTTATACCAAAATGTATTTCCCAATAGAATAAATCTTTATCAGTAGTATTTACAATATTTGCACTATATTGCGATGTATATCCATTTCCATTATTCCATGGACCTTGTTTACTAACTGTTGCATTAATTCCTTCTGTTATGGTTATTTCGGTTTCACTTGGTCTTTCTTCTGTATATATATTTAATGATTCCATATTTAATACATAACTAGAAGCATGTGTTGAAAATTGAAAAGAAAATTTAATTGCTTCACCAGGTGGTATCATTGATGTATTAGAATCATTTGTAGCAATTAATTTTGATCCTTCTATTCGACATTCCGATAACCAGCAATGTACTATTTTTGAATCTGATGGCACATTAAAAATAGCTTCCCATCCATATGATGTAACAGGTTGTCCATTAGTAACTACAAAGTCACGAATTTCATATACTGTTCGATCCTCATATGGCCATTCATTCTGTATATAATTTAGATATGGCAATACATTAGCAGTACCATCTATTGATACTTCCTGAACTAAATATGAGTAACCAATACCCATACAAGTAAATAAAATAGCAATAACTACTAATAATATTTTTGTTTTATTATTTCTATTTCTTCTTGATCTTCTCATATTTTCACCATCTAACTAAAAAGTGGTCACATCAATCTGTCACCACTTCAAAACATTTTTTACGATGTTTTAGTCTTGAGTATATTCTAATATAATTGTTGCTGTTTTAGATTGAGTTTCAGAAATTTCTGTTGCTGTTGATTTCCATCTAGCAGTAACTGTAACTGTAGCAGTTGATCCAGCAGCTAATTTGTCTCCTGCTGTTGCTCCTGTAACTGTAAACTCAATATCTGTTGGATTAGCAGCATTAATAGTTGCTAAATCTGTTACATTTGTTAATTCAGCATCAATATTACCAGCATTAGTTACTGTAATAATATATGAAGCTTGTGCACCTGGTTTTGCTAAATCTACTACAAAATCAGCAGTTGATCTTGTATGATTTAATGTTCCATTAGTTGTTGCATCAGTCATTGTTCCTTCTACAATATTTGTAATAGCAACATCAAATCTTGCATCACTAATATCTGCTGTACCCGAAATTGTTAATGTTTGTCCTAATGCGGCATAACCAACTGACATAGCAACCACTGCGATTAACAAAGCGCCTATAACCCAATTCTTTTTGTCTCCTCTTTGCATAACGATAACCTCCTTTATGTTACCTTAATTATATCATATATTTCATCCAAATCAATACTTCTTTACACTTTTTTTGTAAATTGCTGTTTTAGATTGATAATATAATATTGATATAAAAATCCTTTTACTATTATTATTAACTCATATAATGTTTTAATACTTTTTTTATTAAAATTTTTAAATAATTATTTTTAATTATTGTATATTGCTTTGAAATGTGTTCCAATCCATATTTCAACTTTATCACCCGGATTATATATTGTAGAATTTGTAGTATTATACCATCCAACAAATTTATCAACATTTTTAGGTGTTTTTAATACATAATAACTTCCTTCTTTATATAAATAATCATTAACATTATTGATAATATCGTCTGATGTTGTTACCATCCATAATCTGTTATTATTATTATCTGTTTCAACAGGTAACAATAATTTATTATTAATATTTTGTAATTTTTTTATGTATGATGGCAATTCTTCTAATTTAAAGTATCCTAAATTAGCTATATATTTTACTTCAGCTGCTCTTAATCCTACAAACATATAATATGGTAAAGCTTCTTTTATTTCTTCGTATTTAAATAAATTATTATCGCTTTTAATTACTTCTTGTCTTTTTTCTTTCCATGTTATATCTGAATTAAAACCATACAAATTAACAAGTGCTACATTTCCATCAGTAGTTAAATAATTATCTGATATAACATTATAATAAGTACTTGTTACTACTTGATAATAAGTTACTTTTTCTTCAATTATTTCTATTTTACTAACACTTACTTCTTCTAATTTATTATTGTCATTTGATATTTTTATTACTCTCGTACCGACATGAAAATCTTCTCTATTATCTATATTAACAAATTGCATTTTATCTAAACTAAATATTCCATGATAATTAACAGTTTTTAAGGTACTTCCATCAGAAAATGTAGTTAATTGATAAAAATCTGATTTTCCCTCTTTTTCTATCCATATTGGATATTCGTAAGTAAATTCTCCATGTTCATAATCCCATACTAATAATAAATCTTTATAATTAACATCTTCTATTTTTTTAGTTGAACCATTAGCTAATGTAATTAATGTTCCTTTTACTAAACAACTACCTGTAGCTGAAATTACTAAATCACCTTGAACATTATAAATTACTATATTACCATTTGAAGATGAATAAGTATAATATGAACTTTGATTAGAATTTGTTGTTAAATTAGTTCCACCCATAGTAATTGTTATAGATGATGGTAATGAACCATTATTTGCTGACAATGAAGCCATATAATTAGCTCCTTTTGTAACTGTTCCTGCACCAGTAAATGTTAGATTTGATACATTGCTTGAATCAACATCATAAATCCATTGCATTGATACAGTTTGTGATTTTCTACAATCGGTAGTAGATGTTGTTGCGGTTGATACACAACTACTACCTGTATTTCCAGCTGCATCTGTACCATATACAATAACATAATAACTACCTGCTGATAATGTTTGATTACTATTATTTGTTGTATAAGTAACTAATCCATTTCCTGTATTGATTGTATCCATTACATTTCCTGAAGAATTATATACAATAATTGTATAATTTGTTACATTTGTACCACCGACATCTAATCTAGACCATGCCACATTTATTTTACCATTTGTTGTAGCTTGTGATATAGTTACTTCACCTATTTGTGGAGTTATATTATCTGTAGCGAGTAAATCTTCATTTACCAATACTTCTATAGTACCAGCCGTAATATTAGCAAGACCATTAGACGAAACTATCAAATTAGTAGAAACAGTGTCACTTAAAAATGAAGCATTTTGATCTCTTTTAATATAAACCATATAACTATGTGTTCCATTAGGCACACTTAAATTAGTAAGCGGATTCCCATTTACATCAGTAAATGAAAAATTACTATTTGAAGATAACAATTCAAAATTTCTAGCATAAGGATAAGTATTGATTAAACTGAATTGCACACTAGCAGATGTACTATTTCTCAAATTAACTGATGTCGTTGATAAAGACGCAAGCAATGATCCTGTGTTATCTGATGAAAAATCAAATGTTATCGTAGGACTTGCTGTTATTGTTGTTGAAGATGATGATGTAGCTGTAAATGTAATTGTTATTAGCTTTGTTTCACCAGGAATTATTTCATCACCTGGTTGAATTCCAACTATATCAACAGAGAAATTATTTGATTGAAACCATCCAGCTCCTCCAGAAGCATTAGGAACAAAAATCTCACTTTCATAAATATATGAATCTGGCGTATCATTAGTTATCTCAACTGTATAAATAGCTGTCCCTTGTCTATTTGTATTAACATTAAATACATTTCTAGGAAAAGTTGCTGTTAATTCATTCATACTTGGTTCATTATGACTTGTTATATTCGTTCCACTTACATAAGAAATATTTGTTATTTTAATTGTATTGGTTACATATGATTCTATCGTAACAAATCCATTTATTGATAATAATTTTCCATATTTTGCATATCCAACAGTCATAAAAGAAATAGTAATAGTTACCAATAAACATATTACATAGGCTTGATATTTTATTATTTTATCAATAAAATTTTTCATAATTACCTCCACACTAAAAAGAAGAATTATTTATTTTTTTTCTTCTTTCGTAATATCTTTACTTTCTTTTTTTACTTTGGATTTTTCTTTTTTCTT
>CAYNYX010000044.1:0-7724 GCA_964401535.1 uncultured Muribaculaceae bacterium
CCTTCTATATCAACAAATCCAAATCCTTTTCTATTACCAATAAATGTACCTATTTTTACATTTGAATTAGTCATTACTTCATATTTGCCTTTATTAGTATATCTTATTTTATATTCATTTTGTAAATCGTATAATGTTTTATACAATTCTTCTAAATTCTCTATTTCAAGTTCATTAGAAATATCTTCAACTGCTAAAGCCTTATTTGATTTATTAAGTAGTTCTATAATTAAGTCTCTCATAATACACCTCTATAATTACATTATACATTATTTTATAATAGATTTAAATAGATTTTAAAAAAAATACTATCTAAAATAGTATTTATTTGAATATTATATAGCCAAGTATTAAAAATAAGGTTTGAAACATTAATACTAAGAAACCAAACATATAAATGTCTGAAAAACCATTACCATTAAAATAGCTTTCAGTATCTAATCTTTTACCACCATTTGATAAGGCTAAAGTTTTTACATTTTCTTTTGATCCCATCGTTGAAGAGTTTGAATTCTCTCCATTATTAGATATATTTTGATTATTTATATCATTTCTAATGCTTTGTATATAGCTATCAATATCTATACCTAATCTTCTTCCTAATATTTCCTGTTCAGGAGTCAATATTAATCTATGTTGCATGGCATACATTAACTTCATTAATTTTGTTTTTTCATCCATAAAAATCCCTTATTTCTTTTACAAATTTTGTTATAAATAATTTTGTATTTGTTATTCCTTCATATAAATACCATATTATGAATAGAAAAGATCCTATAAATGCAACTATAATATCTTTCATAGTATCAACAACCCCAGTTTCTACTCTTTGCATATTAGCACCAAATAGTTGATCACCGCTAAATTCTATGATTTCCCATAAAGCAGCCACTGCTAAAGAAGTAAATAATATGAATACTACATTAAATTTATAATCTTTATTTTGAAATCTTTTAAATAATGTTAATATTATAATTCCTAGGAAACTTGTTAAAATACCTGATATAAAATGCATTATTGTATCATAATTAGGCCATGTATAACCATGCATTATATTTCCTACATAATAAGCAAAAAATATAAATACATAATATATATATCTAACTGTTACAGTTAATTTATATTTAAATAACAAATTAAATAGTAGTGGCAACATATATAAAGCCACTCCACCTATAAATTTAATAATACTGAATACTCCTTCTGTTTTATAGTTAAATATAGTATGTATAAACATTACTAAAATTAAACCAAATAAAACTCTTTTTTCAGTTTTCGTCATAATCTAGTTTCTCCATTTCAACTTGATTTATCGAATTAAATCGCTTTGTAATTTTATCAGTAGTTGTATGTATATCTTTAACATCTTTTGATACAGTTTCAATACTTCTATACAATTTATCCCATCTATCTTTATATCTTACAAATTCTTCATCCAATAATTTAAGTTCTTGATGAATTATACTAGCATATTTATCTCTTTCAATATTTTTTATAATAAGTTGTAATGTTGTTAAAGTACTTATTAATGTTGTTGGGGATGTAATCCATACTTTTTTCTTATATGAATAATCTATTATATCTTGATGATATGCATTTATTTCTGCAAATATAGCTTCAGCAGGTAAAAATAATATGGCTTGATCATTAGTAACACCTGGTATTATATATTTACTGGCTATAGCATCAATATGTTTTTTCATATCGTTTTTAAAGCTTTTTAAAGCTTCTTTTCTTACCATTTCACTATTATTTTTATCAACCATTATTTGATAATTTTCTAAAGGAAATTTTGAATCAATTGCGATTACACCTAATGGTTCTGGTGCGAATAAAACACAGTCAGCTATGAAACCATTATCAAATGTATGTTGTAACTCATATATTTTACTATTATTTTCACCAAATACATTTTCCATGATATGTTTTAAGTTAACTTCTCCAAATATACCTCTTGATTTCTTATCAGTTAAAACACTTTGTAATGATACTATATCACTAGATAATGTATCTATTTTCTTTTG
Source organism: uncultured Muribaculaceae bacterium (assembly GCA_964401535.1). Lineage (GTDB taxonomy): Bacteria > Bacillota_I > Bacilli_A > RF39 > UBA660 > CAYNYX01. Next base: position 2,025 of record CAYNYX010000044.1, read on the forward strand.
TGCTTCATCTATTTTAGATAGTCTTTCTAACACATTTTGAAATGTTTTATTTGTTTTTTCAAAATTTTGATCTAATCTTTCATTTACTTTATCGTTAATTAAATTTAATCTTACTTCTATTCTTTCATTTAAATTATTAAAATCTTCATTTATATTTTTATTCAAATCATTCTTAAAATCACCTATTTCTCTTACAAATGATGTTTCTAATTTTCCTAATCTTTCAGTTATATGAGATTCATTTATATTCTTTAGTAAAGATATAATGTTAAGAATAATTATAACTATTAATAATGATATTATTACATATTCCATATTATTCCTACTTTCTATATCTATTATATAATACATTATTTTTTTAAACAAGAAAAAATAGCTAAAAAGCTATTATTTTGTAACATCTACCATATCATAAGGTACAATATGCCAATCTTCTTCTGGCACATTAAATTTTAATCCGTATTTTGATGCATTATTCTTTGCCCATGCTATAGCTGTAGGATTATCATTTTCACAACTCTTGTTATTACGTCCATAGCAGAATCCTAAATCAGCGGCTAAACCATAACCATGATTAGATGTTCCAGGGGTTGCTGCTTTATTCCCATTATTACATTTTTTGGCACCACTACATATGTTTCCACTATCACTTTTTGAATTTAAATATTGTCCTGTGTAACAACAATAATAATATTTTTGTTGATTAAGTGATCTCCACCCTTCATATTTTATCCAAATTGTATATCCTTCTTGATCAGCAGCTGTAAAGAATTGATTTAATCTATTTGAAAACGTAACATTTAAATTTTTTTGCCCTGTTCCTTTTGATGATGATGTACCATTATATGTACTACCACCTATATAATAAAATACGCCATTAATTACTTTAACTATCCCATTTACAGAATTTTCTCTACACTTATTTCCACAATTACTGCTATCAGTTCTAGAGTTATTAATTTTATTAACATATTTAGTCCAATTAATTGTTCCATCACTAGTTGGTATATTTTCTGGTGCCACTGTACTATTTAATTGACAATTACTTGGTCCATTTAAGAAACAATTCAAACATTGACTTATATTTGCTGATTCCTTACTGGTACCAACTATACCAAATACTACTTGAGCTAATAGAACCACTAAAAATACTATTACAGCTGGTACTAATCTTTTAAAGAATTTTCCTTTTGCTTTACTTATTTCATCTTCTTTAGCTGAGGTTACTGCTTTAAATATATCAATTAATCCTTTTATTATTAATATTATTGGTGTAAATATTTTAACAAAATTAATAAATATGTTAGTTAATTTTGGTAATTCTCTTGGTATATTATAAACACTTCCACAAGAAACATCATTAGAATGATCAGTATATTTATAATCATCATCGTTATTATCATCATCATCGTTATTATCATCATCATTGTTATTATCTTTATCAATAATATCAGTTTCTTCTTGTACTAATTTATTTTTACAAACTAACTCCCCATTATTTTTTATTTCATACAATTTTTTTAAATCATTTGCTGGAATAACAATATGTTTTTCATAACCACCATATTTGTATGAATAATCAAAATCCATATCAATACTTCTCCATTGTAAACTAGGACTGAAATTTAAATATGATTTATAATTAGAATCATTAATATTTCTATTAGATTCCAAAGCATACTTAATAGAACCATTTTTGTTCCAAAAATAAATTAAAAATTTTTCTGATGTTCCTAATGTATACATATATTCAAACCAAGTACCACACCATTTTTCTTCTACAACATTGTTTCCACTGTCTCCACTATTTCCACTACTTCCACTATTTTTTGAAAAAGTAGTAATGTATTCTGTCGGTCCTATATCAAGATTAAAAATTTCATCAGGTAAATAAAAATGATACTCATAATATGGTTCCAAACTTGTTGCTTTAAAATATAGTGTATCTGGACATGAACCATTAATATTTGGAAAAATAAATTTTATTTCTTTTCCTAAATTTTTTAAAACAAATCCATTTTCAGTGTAATTATGACTAACACAACCAGAAATATACCAACCACTTTTAGTCCATGCAATAGGATACTCTGATTCATTTTTTCCTAAAACATTATTTATAATTCGATGTAAAGTTTTTGATCCTTCACTATCATTAATATACCATTCACATTCCTTTGCATAAGCTTTATTAAATGAAATATCAATTAACAACATTAATGTGATTACTAATAATACTTTCATAATTTTTTTCATACTAACACGTCCATTTCTAATAATAATTATATCATAATAGATTTTTAATGTAAACTAAAAGAAAATGATCAATCATTTTCTAATTAGATACTCCAATTCCACATGTTGGATCATTTGTTATTACTCCTGGTATTTCAATTGTATTAAATATAAATTGTAAAAATAATGGAATTAAGAAGATTATAGCTGCTGCAATCAATCTTTTTATTAATCTTTCTGATGCTTTTTTGGTTGCATTATCTTCATCTGATGCAACTGCTTTCATAAATTCAAACATACTTAGCATAATCGCTAGTACTGTTCCACCATATTTTATTAAATTAAATATCCAGTTTATTTTTTTTCCTATTGCTGGTGTTATTATAACATCACATACATCACCATCAACTACATTATTATTATTGTTATTATTGTTATTATTGTTATTATTGTTATTATTATTTCCATAATTTTCTTCTACAGAAATAATGCGGTATGTATTTTTTATTTTTTCAAAAGTATCATCTTTTTCTATAAGAACTTTTATATTATAAGTTCCTGTTGCATCATCAAGTTTCCTTTGAAGTCTATTTATACAATCATTACTTGTATACCAATAAAAACTAAATTCTTTATTATTATATTTTATGTCGTAATAAAATCCATCAACTATTTGTAAATCAGAATCTGATGATGGTTTATTTCCATTAAAATAAACTCTATAATAAAATATATTTTCTTTACCAAGTAGGACTTGAATTGTAAAAGGAGCTGTTATTCCTTCTACTGAATTAGCATTAAAATTAAAATATAAAGACTTTTTTTCTTCAATATCTTCAATATCTATATCATTATTTCCTGTAAATGAAGCATTATAATAAATTTTAGTATCATTTTCATTTTTTTTGCCTATTATATCAACATATAAATAGCGCTCAAATTCTTCTGAATGTAAATATATTGAAGGACATGACTTATTAGATTTATTGTATCCAGACAAAAAATTATCAGTTGTGAATATATTATATATAGTATCATTTAACTCAACAAAATCTTCATAAATCAATTCAAATTGTGTTCCATTTAATACATATCCAACTGCTGTTTTATCATATACATAATAGAAAATTTGTTGGTCACTTGGTTTATTAGTTATACTATATACACATCTTCTTCCATTTTCTTCCATATTATATCTGTATAATATATACTCATTATCTGATGAAGAATTAGATTTATTAAATTCAAATTTATTACTTCCAGTTTTTATTTTATATGCAAGAGTATCAGGACATGAACCATTTTTCATTTCATTTGGTGTATCAATATTCCACGATTCATAAATATCTTGATTTTCTCCGTACTGACTTTTACTATATCCTTTTAATAAATATATTGTCGACTCATCTGAATCACTATCATTTTTCTGGACAACCATATCTATATCGCCATTACTATTCTTATAATAACATCTAGTTCCACTTATTGTACTAGCACTAGCATAATTTATTCCTAAAAAAAACATAAAACTCAAAACTAATAAATACATTATTTTTTTCAAAAATACCACCTCTATTTAATTTTTTAATATTTATAATATTCTTAATAATAATTGTATCATAATAGAATTTTAATGTAAACTAAAAGAAAATGATTACTCATTTTCTAATTAGATACTCCTATTCCACATGTTGGATCGTGTGTTATTACTCCTGGTATTTCAATTGTATTAAATATAAATTGTAAAAATAATGGGATAAGAAAAATAATAGCTGCTGCAATTAATCTTTTTATTAATCTTTCTGATGCCTTTTTTGTTGCATTATCTTCATCTGATCCAACTGCTTTCATAAATTCAAACATACTAAGCATAATCGCTAGTAGTGTCCCACCATATTTTATTAAATTAAATATCCAATTTATTTTTTCACGAATGGCTTGTGTTATTATAACATCACAAACATTTCCATCAACTTTACTGTTATCATCGTTATTATCGTTATTATTGTTATTATTATTATTATTGTTATTATTGTTATTATTGTTATTATTGATTTCTTCTTGTTCTAATTTACCTTTACATACTAACTCTCCATTTGATTTTATTTCATATAAACTCTTTAAATCATTTGATGGTACAATAATCCTCATTTCATATCCACCATATTTATAGCTATAATCAAAATCCATATCAATACTTCTCCATTGTAAATTAGGATTAAAATTTAAATATGATTTATAATTAGAATCATTAATATTTCTATTAGGTTCCATAGCATACTTAATAGAACCATCTTTGTTCCAAAAATAAAGTAAAAATTTTTCTGATGTACCTAAGAAATATATATATTCAAACCAAGTACCACACCATTTTTCTTCTAATACATTATTTTCATCGTTTTTTGAAGAAGAAGTAACATATTCTATTGGTCCTATATCAGGATTAAAAATATCATCAGGTAAATAAAATTGATATACTATATCCGGATTATCTGTTGTTTGTTGAAAATATAATGTATCTGGACATGAACCATTAATAATATTTGGAAAAATAAATTTTATTTCTTTTCCTAAATTTTTTAAAACAAATCCATTTTCAGTGTAATTATGACTAACACAACCAGAAATATACCAACTTGATCCATTCCAACCAATAGTATATTCTGAAACATGAAGCTCCATAACAGAATTTATAACATGATGTAAAGATCTTGAACTCTCATTATCATTAATATACCAACTACATCTTTGTGCATAAACTTTATTAAATGAAATATCAATTACTAACATTAATATAATTATTAATAACACTCTTTTAATTTTTTTCATACTAACACGTCCATTTCTAGTAATAATTATATCACAATAGAATTTTAATGTAAACTAAAAGAAAATGATTGCTCATTTTCTTAAAATCCATTCTTCATATCCTCCTATTATATTATATACTTTATAACCATATCCTCTTAAAAGTTGTGATATTCTAGCACTACTATAACCATGTTGACAATAAATAAAATATGTTTCTAATTTATTTAAATATTTATTTGGATTGATCATTAATTCATTTTTGGGAATATTAATAGCGTTATCTATATGACTATTATTATACTTTTCTCTACTTCTAATATCTATTATCTTACCATCATTCATTATCTTTATGAATGAATCTATAGAAATACTAAACACATTATCACCTAATATATTATATTCAAAAAAAGAAGAATAGTTCTATTCTTCATCATCAAAGAAAGAATCGAAGAATTGATCATCTGTAACTTCTTTATCAGATATTTCAACTTCTCTTTTTGTTTCTTTATTTTTAGTTTCTTTTTCTTTCTCTAATCTTTCTTCTTCTTCTAATTCAGCAATTCTAGCATCTATTTTTCTAACTACTTCATCCATATCAAAATTAGAATCACTGCTTGATTTTCCTCCAAACATTCCTGCAAATGGTGAAGGTGAAGG
>CAYNYX010000045.1:0-7580 GCA_964401535.1 uncultured Muribaculaceae bacterium
AAAATATTTTTGTAATTAGCACCTCTCCAAGAATAGATAGCCTGTGATTCATCACCTACTACACATATATTTTGATGTTTAAAACTTATCATTTTAGTTAATATATATTGAGCTTCATTAGTATCCTGATATTCATCTACTAATACATAATGAAATTTGTCTTGATAATGTTTTAAAACATCTGGTCTTGTTCTAAATAATTTTATAGGTAATATAAGTAAATCATCAAAATCTAATGAATTATTTTGGAATAATTTTTCTTCATATTTTTTATATACAGCATATACTTTTTCACTGAAATCAGAATTAGCAAATTTCTCATATTCAGCAGCACTTAATAATTCGTTTTTACAACTACTTATAGCATTTCTAATTGCTTTAGGATTATATATTTTAGGATCTAAATTTAAATCTTTAATTATTTTTTTTATAACCGTTAATGAATCATCAGAATCTAATATTGTGAAATTTTCTTTATATCCTAATTTATCATAATTTTGTTTCATTATAACTAAACCAAAAGAATGAAATGTTGATATTTGAATTTGATAGGCATCTTTGCCTAAATATGAAATAACTCTTTCTTTCATCTCTTTAGCAGCTTTATTAGTAAATGTAATAGCAAGAATTGAAGATGGATCAATTCCACATTTTAAAACAAGGTATGCGATTTTTGTAGTTAATACTCTAGTTTTACCACTACCCGCACCTGCTAGAACCAAAATAGGTCCATCTACTAATTCAACAGCTTCTTTTTGCTTATTATTAAGACTATCTAAGTTCATAACAGTACCTCCCTTTTGAATTCTATTATATCACATATTGTCATATTTTGAATATACTAACCATGAATGAGAAAGGAGAATTTTTTTTGAAGAAATTTATTTTAACTTTATGTATACTTATAATAATAGGAATTGGATTATTTTTTATATTTAAGAAAGATGATAGCAAATTAACTAAGGTGAAGGTTGCTGAGGTAGCACATTCTATTTTTTATGCACCATGGTATGTAACTGATGCTTTAAATTATTTTGAAGACGAAGGATTAGATGTTGAGATTATATTAACACCAGGTGCTGATAAAGTAACATCGGCTGTTTTATCTAATGATGTTCAAATCGGATTTTCAGGTAGTGAAGCCACTATTTATGTATATAATGGTGGGGAAAAAGATTATTTAGTTAACTTTGCAGCTTTAACTAAAAAAGATGGTAGTTTTTTAGTATCAAGAAAAAAATTCGATAATTTTACTATCAATGATTTAAAAAATAGTTACATAATTGGTGGTAGAAAAGGGGCACTCATCTCGGGTGATAACTTTTAGTTGTTATCACTTTTAAATAGATGGTGCCACCTCACTCATAACATTATTTTTTTAAACACTATTTAAGTGTTTTATTTTTTTTTACTAATAAATTCATTGGTAACTTCGACTGCATCTTCAAATGATGTATCAGTTAAAAATTGATATTTCTTTTTGTCATTTTCCCATTCTAATTTATTACTTTCAACAAATTTTGGTGTAAACAATGATCCTTGCAATTCATAATCTCTTAAAAATTCATCTTGCATTATTTTTCTTTGTAATATTTCGATTACTTTTTTTTCATCAATGACTGTCGATCCTAATATAGTATGAATATCAAAAAAATCTTTAAATCTTCTAAAATCTCTTGATAATGCACTGTATAGTCTTAAATGTAATAATACTACGTAAAGTTTACTAGCTAAATGTTCTTCAATTGATACTGATTGTGTTTGAAACCTATTATCTTTAGAAAATAAATTTGGCATTTGAACTTCCGAAAAATCAAGAACTTCTTCTCTTTTCAAATCCATTGATATTCTTCCGGTTTTACCATCAAAATCACAAAGAATTTTATAATTCAAAGTAGCATTAGTTGTAGTAAATTGATTAAGTACTTTAAATCTTATACCTTCACTCTTTTGGAAAATTCTATCTATTTGCTCTTTAGCATCCTCTATTTTTCCAAATGTTACAATGTCAATATCAGTAAGTGGTCTTGTCACTTTACCTAATCTAGTGAACTGAGAATAACTACCCTTTAATACTAATTCCATTTTTTCTTTGTTATAAAGTTTCTCTAAAAATGTTCTAGTAAAATAATAATTGTATCCATAATTAGAATTCATATTATGTTCTTTTACTTCTCTTTGAATATAACCTTTTAATTGGTTCCCTGTTTCAAACATTATTTCACCTCATTATAATTTTATTATATCACAATCTTACTAGGTTGTTTTATTTTATAAATTATAGTTATTTCTTTGTTTTCGTTAATCATTATCTTATCAATAATACTAGCAAGTAAACCTCTACTTGGTTTTTTCATTTTCAAATATGATTTTACTACTTCTCTATAATTATCATCTTTAACGATATTTTTATCCAATCGTTCTAGTTCTTCTTCTAGTTCTTTTTTTCTTATTTTAATAAGTTCTATATCACTCATTATTTTATTTGAGTATTCTTTATACTCATCAAGTGTAATAATTTCATTTATTTTATCAAAATATACTTTGTTCTTATTATCAATTAGTTGTTCCACTTTTAAATCACTTGCTTTAATTTCCCCTAACAAATTATCTTTATACTTATTTCGTTTAGAAGAATTTTTTAATATGCTTTCAAAGTTAGTGGAATTAACATAGTTCTTACACATATCTCTTATTTCTTTCAAAATAAGTGCCTCTAATTTATGATAATTATTAGTGTGGGGAGTACATACTTTGAATTTACTATATTTTTGATAGTGGCAACAAGCCGTATATGCTCTATTATCAGTTCTATAACTAATACTTAATGAGTGTCCACAATCTTCACAATATAAAAACCCCTTTAATAAATATTGTTTTGATTTAACACTTTGATTAGTATTTTTTTTATAAATAGATTGGACTACGTTAAATATGTCTTCATCTATTATTGGTTCGTGAGCATTTTTTATAATAATCCACTCATCTTTAGAAGTTCTTATCTCTTTTTTTATTTTGTAATTTATTGTTCTTCTTCTTCCTTGAGTTAAGTTTCCAATATAAGTTTCATTATTAAGCATTTCACTTATTGTCCTAGAACACCATAACCCATAAGCACTAGACTTTTGCCCTCTATTTAGATTAGCATATACACTTGGAATAGGTATTTTTTGTTTTGATAATGTATCTGCTATAACTTTACAAGATTTTCCCTCATAAGCCATTTGAAATATTTTCTTTACAATTTTAGAAGCTTCCTCATCTACTACAAGTTTATATCTATCATTTTCATCTAACTTGTATCCATATACTGCTTTCCACCCTAGAAATTGTCCTTTTTTCTTTTTACTAGCAACACTACTTCTAACTTTTTTGGAAATATCTCTTGCATATTGGTCGTTAAATATTGCTTTAAATGGTGCGAAATCATTATTGGCACTATCATATAAAGTATCAATATTATCTAGTATAGCAATATATCTTACATTTTTTTGTGGAAAATATTTTTCTAAATAATTCCCTGATTCGATATAATCCCTACCTAACCTTGAATAGTCCTTTGTAATAATACAATTTATTCTTCCACTTTCAACATCTGCTATCATCCTTTTAAAAGATGGTCTATCAAATGTTGTTCCACTTATTCCATCATCAACATATTCATCAACTAATTTAAAATTATTTTCACTTGACTTGTTAATATACTCTAAAATAATGTTTCTTTGGTTTGTAATACTCTCACTTTCAATTTTTCTATCATCATCTTCACGAGAGAGTCTTATATACATACCAACATTATATATTTTACTATTATTCACAAATCCTCCAATCCAAGTAAAATATATATATTAACACTATATATATTATACCATTTTTCTTATTATTTTTAAAGGATTTATAGGCTTTCCAACTCATAAAATTCAAAATAAAAATTAACTAAAAATTGTTCTATTATATCTTGTAAATTACTCCCATTTTCGTTAAATACGCTTTTTACTATCATAAGTTAAACCTCCTATAAAATTTTATGTGTAATAAAACACTTTAATGTTTTAAAACACTTTTTTCGTTCGAACAAGGCAAGTTTAGCACTTATAAATTAGTAAAACGAATGATAAAAAAGGCACTATAAATTTTTATAGTGCCATTGTAAAACAAAGAAAAAAGTTTTAAAAAACCCACTTTTGAGTAGAATTTTATTCGAAATATCAATTAAAAAACTTGCAAAAAAACTATTTTATTTCGCAAAAATTGTTGATATGATGAATTTACAAAGCAAGTCGACAAGTTTTGGAAAATTAATTTTAGGAGGAAAGAAAGATGAATAATGGATTTATACAAGAAAGAAATGAGAAAAAACTATTAAAGTTCTTTGGTTTTGATAAAAAATTAGAGGATAATAAGAAAGACACAACAAATGAAGTTTTAAAAGCAATAGTAAAGTGCTATAATTCAAATGTTAGTGATAAAGACATAGAAAACTTTGTTAATTATGTTTTATTACAAAATCGTACTAATAAATCAAAAAATAGTATGATTAGTAGAATTGATTCCATTAGAACTAATGCTATTCAACAATTCAATGATTATTTAGAACTAGCCCAATTTATTACACAATAGGTTTTATAAAGTTAAAAGCATAGGTATTTTAAACAATACTTATGCTTTTTTTTGCTATCACATAACTTATCACTTATTGGAATAAATACACTATTATGATAAAATATAACTAAATTAAAGAGGTGATTTTACTTGAAAACAACTCATAATAGACTTAATGCTAACTTATTTTATAGAACTTATTATGCCAATGCAGTATCAAAAGTTTTTGATTTAGATTATAAAAAGAAAAATGATAGTAAACAATTCAAAATGATATATGATACTTTAAATACTTTAATTGATATTTATAATGAGTTTTTTACTACTCACGATAAATCAACTAACATTAAAATTACTAATTCTATCGATATAATTAGTAAATATTTAGATGCCTATTTTGATGAGATAGATAAATGTTATGATAAGCATTGTATTTATTTAAAAGATGAGTTTATGAAATGGCAAAACATACTTGATGAATATATTAAACAGCCTTTTTATAGTAGAGATAAAGAGAAAATAACTCTATTAAAAGCAAGTATTGAAAAAGAAATGAAAAAATTAGAATATGTAAATTTTGATTTTATTATAGATGATAACAATAATTATTATGAAAAGAAATCAAGAAAGGAATTAACAACAAAATATTATTGTAAATTAACTAATACCATTGAAAGCGAACAACAAGTTAAAAATAATGAAAATGAATTTAAAAAAATCTATTATGATAATAACGGAATAAACTTAGATGATGAAAAAGAACTTTACTTTAAAATATGGCAAACATTTTATTATATTGATAAATTACATAATTTATTAATAGATATAAAACTAATAGGCATTGATAAATTTATTGACAATCATCAATATGTTGTTAGAAAGAAAAAAGAAAATGTTTTACTAGAAGATATTATCAATAAATTATTTCCTTTAGAAAAAACAATACAAGATAATGATAGTATAGATGATGAAATTGATAATGTACTTATTATTAATATAGAAGATAATTATTATAATAAAACAAAAGATGATATCGTTATGGCTATTAAACTTGCTAGTAATATTAAAATTGATGAGGCTATTACAATAACATTAAAACAAATTAAAAAGCATAAGCAATGGTTTGTTAAATGTAGTTAAGGGGTAAATTATGAGAAAGAAAAAAGAAAATGTTTTATACTTGATATATAATGACTTACTAAAAAATCAAATGACTTATGCTATTGAATTAAAAAAATATTATGATGATTTAGATAATTTTGTTATTAGTGTTGTAGAAAATATCGAACTACCATATTTTTTAGAACAAACATTTAATGATATACATACTTTTAAAGATTATGAAATTACTTTATTTATTGGCTATCTATTATCAATAACACAAGATATATTTGATGAAAAAAAGACTATCAATAATGATTTAGCAATTAAAATTGTAAAAGATTTTTTAAATGTTGAATATAAAGACTTTAAACAAAATAGAAAAAGGACTAATGAACTTGCTATTGCCTTTGGTAAAGGTAAAGAAATGATTTAATCATTATGTATAGGAGATACTAAAATTGATTTTTATTAATTATATATATATTAAATATAAAATGTAATACTAGATATAATTATACTTTTTATTCTACTTATATACTATAATAATATATTACAAATAAAATATATAATTAAGTATATTATATATATAAATATATTTTTTATGAAAAGAAACATATACTATTCATTATAAATAAATTAATATTATTTTGACTTTGATTTATATATTTGATTATAATTCGTTGCATTATATTTATTGTTATATATAATTTAATTTATAAAATAACCTTTTGTAAAGTATTAAATATATATTTTCTTGTTTAAGGTCTTATTAAAATAATTATAATTGTCATATATAAATAATTACTTACATTATTTTCATTTAAAATAACAACCTTAAATTAGTTTATAAAGGTATATTATAATCATATAAAAAGAGAACATTTACAATTATGTATTTGTTCTCTCCTTTTTTATTCATCAATACCCTTAAAAAATTCACTTATGGGTACATTTAAGGTTTTAGATATAACATATATAAATTCTAAACTAAAAGTTTGAAAACTACTATTTTCAATGTTAGCAATTGTACTCTCATTATATTTTATTAAATCGGCTAATTGAACTTGTGTTAGTCCTTTTTCTTTTCTAATTCTTTTAATATTTTTACCAACTATCGTATAGATATATTTATTGTCTTTTGGGTTAACTTTCATTTTTACCACCTATATAAATCTTCTCATATACATATATATAATGTACTTTTTCTTTAATTAATGATATAATTTTATTGGACATTATTGTTTTCATAAGGAGGTGGATTAGATTTAATGAAAAATATGTTTCAAAATATTAAAAGTAGTTTCTTTTTAAAAATCTCGTTTGCATATTTCATAATTGAATGTATTATTGATTTTTATAATAGCATTTCTCTTGACAATATTAATACTTTTGTAAATGGTGTTTTAAACAATTTACTGTGGTTTCTAATTCTTTATGCATTAGGAATAATTATACAAGGAAAGGAAGTAAAAAAGTAATGAAAAAAGTGATTATTTGCATTATAGCAATACTTAGTTTAACCGGTTGCGGTTATAGTGAAATATTTAACAATGATAACAATACAACAGATGATACCGTTAATGATACTGTTAAAAACAACGATGAAACTGAAACTTCTACTACTTCTGCAATAGAAGTAAATTTAGGACAAAACATTGAATATCCTGATAATTATATTATATCTTTTATATCATCAAGTTTTAATCAAAAAATTGTTCCAACTAGTCCAGATTCATATTATACATATTACGAGGTTAAAGACAAAGATAGTAATACATATCTTTTATTAAAAACAACTATTAAAAACTTAGGTGCAGAAACTTTAGATGGCGAAAAACTCCCCTCTGCAACTTTAATATATGATGATAAATATA
>CAYNYX010000046.1:0-3107 GCA_964401535.1 uncultured Muribaculaceae bacterium
CATACATAGTAGGTGCTACTATTGTTGTTGATGGTGGAGTTACAATAGACTAAAAAAGAGATTTAAATCTCTTTTTATTTTGAATTTTTATTATATTCTTCTCTAGCATCTTCTAAATGTTTTAAAGCTTCTTCAACACCAAAGAATTCCTTAACAATAGTTTCTTTTCCTTGTAATTTTTTATAAGTTGAAAAGAAATTTTCTAATTCTTTTAAAATATGTGGTGGTAAATCTTCTAGTTTATGTACTTGATCATATCTAGGATCATTAACATTAACTGATATTATCTTAATATCTTCATCACCTGAATCAATCATATACATGCCACCAACTATTCTAGAATCTATATAACATCCTGGAAAAGTTGGAGATGATGTAAATACTAATATATCTAATGCATCTCCATCCATACTTAATGTATTTTCTATATATCCATATTCAACTGGATAATGAGCTGAAGAATATAAAACTCTATCTAGTTTTATTTTGCCATTTTTTTTAACTTCATATTTATTTTGACTACCCATAGGTATTTCTATTCTTGCTTCTACTATATTATTCATAAATTATTCCTTTCTTACATAAAAATATTAAAAAGTATTAAAAGTATAACTAAAGCAATAAAAACTGCTAATAAAGTCCCTGGTTCAGCACCACTTGGCTTATTTTCTAATTCTTTAGCATAATCATATAGTTTTTCTCTTTCATAACTTTTTCTTGCATAAGCTAATCCAAATTTATCACATGCTGGCATATTTGCTAAAACATGTTTTTTTACTTTTGAACATTTATATTGACCATCACATTTTTTATCCTTTGGATTCAAATATGTACAATCCGAACAATATCTAGCCATATAATCACTTCTATAAATATTATACAATATTTTAATTCATTATTAAAGTAAATTATTTACATTTATTACATATACCATCTAAACTAATAGAATGTGAAGTTAAAACAAATTTATTTTTTTCACATAATTTCTTTATTTCTAAATCAATAGGACATATATCTATTTTAATTTTACTATGACATTTAATACAAGTCATATAGTGATAATGCTTTTCCTTATTTAATGAATAATATATATCATTATCACTAATATTTTTAACAATCAAACTTTTATTTATAAATAATTCAATAATACGATATATTGTTGTTTTATCTATATTACATTTATCATAGATATTTTTTAAAGTAGATTCTTCTTCTAAATCACTGATGCATTTATAAACACTTAATCTTTGTTTTGTTATTTTAATATTATTCTTTTTAAATAATTCTTCTATCATAATACAATACCCATTAAATCAATGATTATACCCACTAAAACACCTATACCATATATAGTTAATAAAATGTAAATATTTTCTTTTAAATTCTTATTGGTTTTAAATAAAACCATTAAACCTACTCCACTACCAGTTAATAAACCTGCTAACATAGATCCTGTTGTAACAGCACCACTTAAATATAATTCTGTTATAACCACTGATGATGCACAGTTAGGAATTAAACCTACTAAACTAGATATAAATGGACCAAATAGGGTATCTTTTAAGAAGATTCTTGCTAAAGTATCTTCACCTACAAAAAATAAATAAGTATTTAAAATAAATGAAACTAACATGATAAAAAATAAAATACTAAAAGTATGTTTCAATGTTGATTTAAAAATACCATGTTCACAATCACAATGAGCATCGTCACAACACTCTTTTATTTCTAATTTATCTTGTTTTTTTCTTAATATAAAATCTATGGCAAAGCCACATATCATACCGACAATTACTTTAATAGAAAGTATCTTTACAATAATAGAAATGTCAACATTTTCTCCTAACATTATAGGTAACATCTCATCACTTGTTGATAAATAAATAGAAATAAGAGTTCCTAATGTAATAATTCTTGTTGCATATAAATTAGTAGCCATAACCCCAAATCCACATTGGGGAAATGCGCCTAATAAACTTCCTATAAATGGACCCAATTTACCAGCTTTTTTAATTACTTTTTTACTATTTAATTTATGTTCTATTAATTCTATAATTAAGAAAGCTATAAATAGAAATGGTAATAATTTTAAACCATCTAATAATGTATCTAATAAAACTTCTTGCATAATTTCCTCCTAAATGCATTTTTTTTGCATTTAGATTATAACATTACAAAAAATAAAAAGCAATAGCTTTTTATCAATATTACTTTTTTATTAATTTTTTTTGATTTTCTTGTAATTCCATATATAAATTTTTAAATTTATCATTAGGCATATCAAATAATATCTCTTTTATTTCATTATTACTAAGCAAACCAATAAATTCATGCAAATCAGTATCACTTAAAGAATCAATAATTTGAGTTTTTGATATTTCTAAATATTCTTTATAAGCATTCTTATACCATTCAGAATGTGTTAGATATTCTTTAAAAGTTGTAACAATATTTTTAAAATAATTATTCATTATTTCTTCATTATTTGGATAACCATAAAAATCTAATTCTAATCCTATATTATTACAATCTATACCTGGTAATTCAGAATTCTTTAAATCACAGGCAAATAACATATTAATATCGTCATTTTCCATATGAATTGTTCTAATAATATCGTAATAACTTACTATATAAGCAATAAATTTATTTATAAAAGAAGATGATACTAATCCATTTATATTTATTCTTTCTGGAATACTGCTTTTATAGCTATCAGTTCCATCTAAAAACATAATATTTGTAAATTCTTTATTATTTTCTTTATAGAAGTTAATATTTATTTGCATAGATGATGAACTATGTAATAAAGTATTAATTCTTTCATCTACAATAGGATGTCTATTAATAATAATATTTTTCATAGCCTCTAATATTTCTTTTTCATTACAATCATCATAAATTAATTCATATTTTTTCATATCAAAACCACCTTGTTTCATATTATAACATCGATAGAATTTAAAGTAAATATTAAAAAAGCTATTGATAAATTACCAATAGCTTTATTACTAACTTCCAGCTCCAACATATCTTTTACTTAATTTATTAAAAATTATGAAACAAGGTAATAGAAATAAGATTATAATTAAAGGAGAAAGACAATA
>CAYNYX010000046.1:3117-7486 GCA_964401535.1 uncultured Muribaculaceae bacterium
TCATTTCTACCTATAAAATATAATAATGGATAATAATTTACAAAGGCATATGGTATAACAAAAGTAAAGAATAATCTAAATCCTTTGTTAAAAATACCAATGGGATATTGAGCCATATGTTTTCCACCATCTGTAACCAGATTTCTTACTTCTAGTCCTTCTAATGTAACAAAACAATAGGCAGCCGATACTAGAAATATACCAAAAAATATCAATATACTACTTAATAACATAAATATTAAAGTAATAACTCTATATATATTCCAATCAATATTTAAATTAGTAAGCGCTATTACCAGAATTATTATAGCTTGAATAACTCTAGCACCTTTAGCAAAATTCATTTCATATCCTAATACTTGTATTAAAATTTTTCTTGGTCTAACTAAGATTCTATCAAATTCACCTTGAATAATTAATCTGTCAAAACAATCTATTCCTCTAGCAAATACTTCATTAACAGAAAACCCAAATTGAATAACTGAAAATGCTAATAATATTTCATGAACTGTATACGATGATACATTATCAAATTTATCAAATAACGCTAAAATTACAAAATAATAAGTAAAAAATATAAATACTTGTGATAATAAAGACATAATAAAAGATTTTCTATATTGTAATGTTTTTTTCAAATTTAGTTTCGCATATTTTCTAAATAATCCCATATTAACCTCCTTGTACTATAGCTTTCTTTAAGACTTTTCTTGACAAGAAATAACCAATAACCATCATTATTAAAATCCAAAGTATTTGTAAAATCACCATTTTACTAGTTTCCATATAGGATATATCCCCTGTATATAATCTATATGGAACATCTGCTATATATTGAAAAGGTAAATAGATTGTTATTTGTTTTACAATGTTTGGTAAAAATGGTATCGGAACAATTGTTCCTGAAAATAACTCTGTAATTACTCCAAAAAGAGTTAATATTCCCTTACTATCAATTGTATAAAACATCAATATATGTATTATTGTAACAATTGCTGTTATTAAAAATGATGCTAAAATAAGAGTAATTAGAAATCCTATAAATCCATATATATTTATCGGTAAACCCAAAGAAAAAGGATATGGTAATAAAGAAGTAATAATTATGATAGGTAAAAACCTTAAAATAAAACCTGAATACTTAGATGCTAAAATTCTTGTATACCATTTTAAATATAAATTACCTGGTCTACATAATTCATAAGCAACATTACCATCTTTTATCATTGTAATAATATCTTTTTCCTTATGAAAAGCATATGTTAAAGCATAAAATGCTTGTTGTAACCATATATATGTAACTAAAGAACTAAATTCCATGGGTCCTACCATATCATTTGAATTATAGAATGCATAATAAACCATTATAAAGGTAAAACCAAAGAAAAATTGAGTCAATACCCCTGCTATAGCTGCAGCTCTATATTGTAAACTTGCTATAATTTTTATTTTAAAGAATGCATAATACTGTTTCATATTTGATATTCTCTATATAGATTTACAATAATATTATCTATACTTTCATTCTTAATATCAATATCAATAATATTTATTTTATCTGTTAAATAATTAATGAATGTAGAAATATCAATAAGTTTTGAATCAATTACAAATTTATAACCTGTTTTTGTTTTTTCTTTACTTAATATTCCTTTCTTCTTAACTATTTTAATTTTATCTTTAGTTATTACTTCAATATACTTTTTATTATCATATTTTTTCTTTAAAATATTTAAAGAACCATCATATAACAAAGTTCCTTTTCCTATCAAAATAATACGATTTGCTAAAGCTTCAATGTCATTCATATCATGAGTTGTTAGTATAACTGTTATATTATCTTTTTTATTAATTTTTTTAATAAACTCTCTAACTATTTGTTTTGATACAGCATCAAGACCAATAGTAGGTTCATCAAGGAATAATATTTTAGGTTTGTGGATCAAAGATGCCGCGATTTCTAACCTCATTCTTTGCCCTAAACTCAATTGTCTTACTGGTACATCAATGATATCCTTTAAATTCAAAGTTTCAATTAATTCTTTTTTTGTTTCTTCATATTCTTTATCATTTAATTTATATATTTCTTTTAACAAATCAAATGTATCTGATGCTGGAATATCCCACCATAATTGACTTCTTTGACCAAAAACTACACCAATGTCTTTTACATATTTTTCTCTATCCTTATAAGGTATTTTATTTTCTATTTTAATATTACCCTTATCTGGAATAAGAATTCCTGCAAGCATTTTAATAGTGGTACTTTTACCTGCCCCATTAGGTCCAATGTAACCAACTATTTCACCTTTATCAATTTTAAAAGATATATCTTTTATAGCATCAATAAAAATATAATCTCTTTTGAAAAAGGATTTTAGGCTTTCTCTAAATCCATTTTTTTTCTTCACAACTTTAAATGTTTTAGAGATGTTTTGAACAGTAATTTGCGACATTTTCTTCACTCCTTCCTTATACACTCATTTCATCTAATACATAAGATACACGAAAAAATCCACATCTTTATGATGTAGTACCTATATCCATTATTAAATTATTTTGAGCGCCAATGTCACTATCAATATTACTATTAATTATTAAAAAAGTAAATAGCTAAATTAACTATTTACAATATTAATATACTTTTTTATTTAAATCTAAACCAAGAAGCTGTAATTTAGTAGTTATTTCTCCTATTTCTTTAAGTGAAAAACCAATATCTCTTAAATCTTCCTTTTTAAATCTCCATATATCTTCAATAGTATTTATATTATTATTTATTAACTTTTGAAGTAAATTTTCTCTTAATTCTAATGTTTTTATATTTAATGATTTATTTAACATTTTATTTATTCTCTACATTATCTATAACATATTTCTTAGTTTCATCATAAGTTTTATTTAATACTTTTGATAATTCGTTATATAATAATCTTTCTGCTTTATTAAAATAAATATCATCTTTTTCACTTATTCTTTTTTTATTTAAAATTCTGTTTTCATTTCTTAAATATATAGTTTTAATGATTTTAATTAAATCTAATGGATTTCCACTATTGAATAATTTTTTATATTCTTGTTCGATTATTTTCTCGTTTTCTATTTCTAATGGTTTTATATTTGGTATTTGTTCTATTATTTCTAAAGCATTTTCTTTCGTTATCAATTTTTTAATATTACCTAATTTATTAACAACAGGAACCTCAATTTTAAGGCTTTCATCTTCAATAGGAATCAATACATAATAATCTTGACCCATATTTTTCTTTATTTCTTTAATTATGCAAACATCTCTCTTATATAAAACATAATCATCAATATTAAACATAATATCCCTCCTTAAATATTAATTTTATTGTAACATTTTTTATTTTTTTTCGTAAGTAAAATTTTTTAATTAATAAAAGACTCTATTAGAGCCTTTATAAATATTAATTTATTTAATAAGGCAAATAACTACACATAATTAAATGAAATTTTGTTTATTAAATTTGTTCTTTTTTAATTACATATATATTATATCATATATTGATTATAAAACCTAATTCATATAAAAAATACCTAATTAAAGGTATTATCTAATTAAATAAATGAATACTGCTATAAAAGCATATAAATTGAATAAAAATAATATATATGATTCATTCTCACAATCTCTTATAATTGTAATAAATATTATTAGTTAATAATATTTATTATTTTGTTTCAACAAATTTTTTATTATCAGTTCTAATAATTTTATTAATTAACTCATTTATATCATTTATATGATCAAGTGTACTAATATATTCACAAATAAAATAGGCATCATATGTTGATATAAAATAATCTTCTATATTTGATAAATCCATTCCTTCATTACAATAATTCATTGCCAGTCTCCAACACCATTCTTTTGAATTTTCATCTTTTTTTGCCTCTTCTACAAGCTGATCAAAAACTTCTTGACTAATACTTGGAACACATTTAGCTTGAATACATGAAACAATCATCAACATTAATTCTTCTATATTCATTGATTTTGCTTGTTCTTGATATGTTTCATTACTTATTAATAAATCATATATTTTTGAAAATCTTATCATATCTGAATTAGTATCTTTCAATATCGTATTTATTTTATTGATTAATTCATTTATATCTTCTCTCTCTTTATTAGTCAAATCTTTTAATTCCAAAATTTCTTTTATCAACTCATTTTCACTAATAAACTCATTAAGATATCTATGCACTATACATGGTAACATATATATTTCACCTTTTATTAACTCTTTCTTTGTTATTATATCAAAAAAAGATGTTTTTAGATACACCTTTTGGTTGTATTATAAATAGTGTTGGTGAAGATATTTCATCAGCCTATTTTTAT
>CAYNYX010000047.1:0-7441 GCA_964401535.1 uncultured Muribaculaceae bacterium
GATGGAATATAGATAGATTAGGTTATACTGATCAAGCAATTTTAAGAATAGGAATATATGAATTATTATATACTAAAACCCCTGAAATAGTATGTATAAATGAAGCAATCGAACTTGCTAAAAAATATAGTGATGATGATGTAAGAAAGATGATAAATGGAGTTTTAGATAAAGTATATCATAATAAATAGGTGATTTATGGATGAAAAAAAATATTTGACAATTTCTAGTATTACTAAATATATTAAATATAAATTAGATACTGATGAGCATTTAAAAACTGTTTATTTAAAAGGAGAAATATCTAATTTTAAATCACATTCAACAGGACATTTATATTTTTCATTGAAAGATGAAACAAGTAAAATAAATGCTATTATGTTTAATGCAAGTGCTAAAAATTTAAAATTTACACCTACAGATGGTATGAAAGTATTAGTAATAGGAAGAATAAGTGTATATGAATCAACTGGTAATTATCAAATATATGTAGAAGAAATGAGAGAAGATGGTTTAGGTAATTTATATATTGCTTTTGAACAATTAAAAGAAAAATTATCTAAAGAAGGCTTATTTGACGAAAAATATAAAAAACCAATCCCTAAAATACCTAAAAAAATAGGAATAATAACTGCTCCTACTGGTGCTGCTATTAAAGATATTTTGTCAACTTTAAAAAGGCGATTCCCAATAACTGAAGCAATTTTATTTCCTAGTTTAGTACAAGGTGAAAATGCTGCAAAAGATATTGTTAAAAATATTATTTCAGCAAACACTTATGATTTAGATTTATTGATAGTTGGTAGAGGTGGTGGCTCTATTGAAGATTTATGGCCATTTAATGAAGAAATAGTAGCTCGTGCTATATTTGATTCAAAAATACCAATTATAAGTGCAGTAGGGCATGAAGTTGATTTTACAATAGCTGATTTTGTAGCTGATTTAAGAGCTCCAACTCCAACTGGTGCTGCTGAAATGGCTGTGCCTAATATAGCCGATATAATTAAGCAAATAGAAAGTTATAAAATAAGATTAAATGAATTTATTTTAAAAGAAGTTAAATATAAAAAATTATGTTTAGATAGTATTAAGAATTCTTATGTAATTAAAAATCCTATGATTATGTATGATAATAAAAAACAACAACTAGATTTAATATTAGATAGATATAATAAATACATATTAAATAAATTAGATAAAAATAAATCATTATTAGAAAATTATAAAAATAATTATATATTACTTAATCCTATAACATTATATAAAGACAAAATAGTTAAACTAAATAATTTAATTGAAAAATTAGAAATTATTAATCCATTAGGTGTATTAAAAAGAGGATATAGTTTAGTATATAAAACTAAATTAGTTAAAAGTATTAAAGATATTAAGAAAGACGATAACTTAAATATTAAATTATATGATGGTAATATAGATGTAGTAGTAAAGGAGATTAAAAATGAAATTTGAAGATAAAATGAAAGAATTAGAAAGTATAATAAATGAATTAGAAAATGGTGAAATTAATTTAGAAGATTCTATAAATAAATATACTAAAGCTATGAAATTAGTAAAAGAATGTGATGAACAATTAAAAAAAATTGAAGAAAAAGTTAATAAAATAGTAACAGAAAATGGCAAATTAGAAGACTTTAATATTGAAGAACAATAATTAAACTATAATAATCAAGATTGTTGGAGGTTAAAATAGTGTTAACAAAAAAAATTAAAGATATTGCCAATATATCAATCATAACTAATGCAAAATTAGATGAAAACAATATGAATGATAAATTTAATACATTTTTTGTAATTGAAGATAAAGAAGGAACAAATAGATTACTAAATATTTCTACTGGACAAGATATTAGTTTTGATAATAAATCAATTGCATTATTTAAAGGTAAATCACAAATAAAGAAATTGTATTCATATAATAAAAATACTTTTATTAATGAATTAGATTTAGGTTATATAAATAATATAACTTATTATAAAAAAGTAGAACTTATAAATGATTTTAATAATAATATAATTACTAGGTCTGATATTTTTGAAATAATTGATGAATATAATAATAAAATTTATATTGATCCTTATCACAATAATATTTATACTAGACAAAATTATTGTTTTTTATCACAAAGAACAGGAACTAAAATAATTAAAATTTTTGAAAAAGGAATAGAAAATAATATAAATTTAAGAAAAATAAAAACAAAATTATTTGATTTTGAAAATCTATTTTTTGAAGAAGAATAAAAATATTTAATATTTGTATCAAGAGATTAAGTTCTCTTTTTTTGTGTATACTAAATATAGCTTGTATTTTATCTACGAAGTTAGGAGATGTTTTTATGTTTTTTAAAAAATGCAAAAAAACATTCATCTTATGTCTTCTTTTACTTATTAGTATTCCCCAAAATGCATATGCATATTCAGAATATATAATCGCAAGTGGTGAAAATATCGGTATCAAATTAAAATCAGATGGTATTATGGTAGTTGGATTATATGAAGTTGATAATAAATATCCAGCTATAGAAGCCGGTATTAAAATCGGAGATGTTTTAACATCCGTTAATGATACTAAAATAAGTAATATAGATTCACTAATTGATGCAATTAATGAATCGACTGGTAATGTCAAAATTGGATATATAAGAAATGATATAACCAATTATACTAATTTAAAATTGTATAAAGAAAACAACTCATATAAGACTGGTTTATATGTGAAAGATAATATTACTGGTATTGGTACACTTACTTTCATAGACCCAAATAGTAACATATTTGGAGCTTTGGGCCATGAGATAACAGAAAGTAGTACTGGAAAAGTATTACCATTAAAAGATGGTAATATATTTGAATCTACTGTAACAAATATTGAGCCAAGTATTAATGGTATACCAGGTAGTAAAAATGCAAAATACAATTTTAAAAATATCAAAGGTTTAGTATATGAGAATACTAATAAAGGTATATTTGGAACATACACTGGAAATTATAACAATGATAATTTATATAAAGTAGGATCATATAACGATATTAAAAAAGGTAAAGCTCAAATATTAACAGTCGTTAATGGAGATAAAGTTGAAACATTTGATATCAATATATTAAAATTAAATAATAATACTACTAAGAATATTTTGTTTGAAGTTACTGATGAGAGGTTATTAGAACTAACAAATGGAATAGTTCAAGGAATGAGTGGCTCACCAATTATTCAAAATGAACAAATAATAGGAGCAGTTACTCATGTAGTGGTAGATAGACCTAATAGAGGTTATGGTATACTAATAACTAATATGTTAAAAGAAGCAGAAAATTAAGAGACTAATAGTCTCTTTTTGTGTTATAATTATAATTGGAAGTGATTACATGGATGATAAAATCACATTATTAGAGAAAAGAATTGAAGAATTAGAATTCAAAATAAGTAAAATTGAAAAAAGTAAAAAAATAGGTAAAATAATTACAATTATTATGATTTTTCTTGTTTTAATAGTAGTTGGCATATTTTTAATTATTTTTGTTAATTATTATGATAAGATATTGGAGATGATGTAAATGGCGTCAGCAATTATTCATATATGTGTTGCTAAAGAATTAAATAAAAAATTAAAATTAGATGAATATGAAATGTATTTAGGCACAATCGCACCTGATATGTCTAAACAAGTAGGTCAAACTAAAAACAAAAGTCATTTTATTATAAACGAGAAAAATAGTGTTCCAAATATTAAATTATTTTTAGAAAAATATAAGAATGATTTAAATAATCCTTTCAATTTAGGTTATTTTATTCATTTATATACTGATAAATTATGGTTCGATGAATTTATAGAAACATTAAAATACAATGAATCAATTAAATTATTAGATGGCACTATTTATAAAACAAGTAATGAACGAATTCAAGAAATGATTTATGAAGATTATACTAATTTAAATGTAAGATTGATTGATCATTATAATTTAGATTTAAAATTATTTTATGAAGATTTTAGAATTCCTAATACTAATATAGATGAAATTGATAAAACAAAATTAAATATTTTAATAGATAAAATGGGTATAATAATTAAAAATAGTAATTCATTAAAAAGTTATATTTTTGATATAAATATAATAATTGCTTTTATTCAAAATACAGTAAATGAAATAGAAAATTATATAAAAGAAAATAATTTGATTGATATGGGTGATAATAATGATAAAAGAATTTAAACAATTTATAAATAAAGGAAATATATTAGATTTAGCAGTAGGTGTAGTAATAGGAACATCGTTTACTAAAATAGTATCTTCCCTAGTAAATGATATATTAACACCATTACTTGGTATGGCTTTAGGTGGGCTTGATTTTTCTTCTTTATCAATAACAATAGGAGATTCTATAATCAAATATGGATCATTTATTCAAAATATTATAGATTTTCTTATTATAGCTTTTTGTATCTTTATAATTATTAAAATATTTAATAAATTAGAAGAAAATAGAGAAAAAATAAAATTAAAATTAACTAAAAAAGAGATAAAAGAACAAAAAAAAGAAGAAATAAAAAAAGATGAAAACATCATTTTATTAGAAGAAATAAGAGATTTATTAAAAAACAAAAAATAAAATTCTTGTTTTATAATGTAAAAAATGAAGCAACAACTGATATTAACATAATAATTACCATTATGATTGCTAAAATTTTACTTGCTGTATTACCTTTTTTATTACTTTTTTTACTCATAAATGTTCACCTCATATATCAATTATAATATAAATTATTAAAAAATGGAATATTTAGATAAATAAATAATATAATTATTTAGGTGAAATTATGTTAAAAATATGGGACAAGTTTAAAGCAAATTTTAAAATAAACAAAAAAGTATTTATATTTTTATGTGTTATTTTTATTATTGGTGTAATAGCAAGCTCTCTTTTTGTTACAATACTAACTATAGAAGATAAGAAAATAGTTACTGATGAAATAACTAATTTTATTACTAATATTGAAGATATCAATTATATTACAAGTATGAAAAATATATTTATAAGTAATATTAGCTTTATTCTTTTAGCGTGGCTTCTTGGTATATCTATTATAGGAATACCAATATCTTTAATAATGTTATTTGGTAAATCTTTTATATTAGGATTTACAGTAGGTAGTTTTATTTTAACTTATAAATTAAAAGGAGTTTTATTAAGCTTTATTTATGTATTTCCATGCCAAATAATCAATATATTTATACTTATATATATGTTTACCTATATTCTAATATTATCATTTAAAATCCTTGAATCAGTAACTAAAAAGAAATCTTTTGATTTCAAATTAGTAATGAATAAATATAAAAAAGTATTATTTACTTCTTTAATTATAATTGTATTGTCTAATTTATATGAAATATTTATAATGCCTTCTTTAATTAAATTAGTTTTACCTTTAATAAAATAAGTGATATAATGTTAAAAGGTGAGACGTATGAAAAAAGTTGTTATTGGGATGAGTGGTGGAGTAGATAGTAGTGTAGCTGCCATCGTTTTAAAAAACCAAGGATATGAAGTTATTGGTCTTTTTATGCGTAATTGGGATAGTATGGTTAATAATGATATATTAGGAAATCCTAATAATGGTGATATATGTCCACAAGAACAAGACTATAATGACGCTAAAGAAGTATGTGATAAATTAAATATACCGCTTCATAGAGTTGATTTTGTTAAAGAATATTGGGATTATGTATTTACTTATTTTTTAGATGAATTAAAGCATGGTAGAACGCCTAATCCTGATATAATGTGTAATAAATACATAAAATTTGATATGTTTGCTAAAGAAGCTATTAAATTAGGTGCTGATTTTATTGCGACAGGTCATTACGCTAGAATAGAAAATGGTAAATTATTAAAAGCTAAGGATTTAAATAAAGATCAAACTTATTTTTTATCACAAGTATCAAATGAACAATTAAAAAATGTTTTATTTCCAATAGGGGATATGTTAAAACCAGATGTTAGAAAGATAGCATTAGAATATGATTTAATTACTGCAAGTAAAAAGGATTCGACTGGAATATGTTTTATTGGAGAAAGAAACTTTACAAATTTTTTAAAAAATTATCTACCTAATATACCTGGTAATATTGTAAATATAGATACAAATGAAATAATAGGTAAACATATTGGTTTGATGTATTATACAATAGGTCAAAGAAAAGGGTTAAATATTGGTGGAGATATTGATAAGATATTTGTTGTAGGTAAAGATTTAAATAAAAATATTTTATATATTGTATATGGAGAAGATAATGAATATTTATATTCTGATAGTGCAATAATAGAAAATATAAATTGGTTAAGCAATGAAAAGCCTAATAAATGTATGGCTAAATTTCGTTATAGACAATTAGATAATAATGTTGAATTAGAATATTTAAATGATGGTAATATTTTAGTAAAATATCCCCAAAAAATCAAATCTGTTACTCCAGGGCAAGCCTGTGTATTTTATTTAGATGATCTATGTCTAGGTGGAGGAATTATAAAAGAAGTAAGAAAAAATGATAAAAAACTATGGTATGTATAGTCTATTAAGGACTATACTTTTTATTTACACTTGACATTTGACATTTTTATGATAAAATGATAATAGGAGGTTATAATAATGGATAGACTAAATGAAATTTTCCATGAACTTGGTATTTCTAAAGTTAAATTAGCAAAATTCTTAGGCGTATCAAGACAAATGGTATATAATTATTTAGATTTAGATGACATAAATAAATGGCCTAAAGATAAAAAAGTATTATTATTAAATTTATTATCAATTAAAAATGTTAGTGAAATAGATGATATAGTAGTTGATACAGATTACATTTTATCAGTTGAAAATAAATTAGAAAATTTATTAGATAATTCTGCTAGAACAGATTTTGGTGATAATAATTCTGTTTTCAATGGATTAGGTAAAAAACAAAAAGAAATAATGCATAAC
Source organism: uncultured Muribaculaceae bacterium (assembly GCA_964401535.1). GTDB lineage: Bacteria > Bacillota_I > Bacilli_A > RF39 > UBA660 > CAYNYX01. Next base: position 7,005 of record CAYNYX010000047.1, read on the forward strand.
ATCATTGATATTATGAAAGAAGAATTAGAAGTTGATACTGATGATGAAGCTTATTATACATTTAAATATTTATATAACTGTTTACAATCTATGGAGAACTTAAAAGAAGTTAAATATATTTTAGCATATATAGCTAAATCAGCTGGGTTTGTTAAACCAACTGAATTCGTATTTAATGAGGATGAACAATTTGTATTTGAAAGTATTATGTTTTCAGGCATGACATTATATAATAGTGGTAATGCTTCTAAAACAAAAATAGCTGAATCTCACAAACGTTTTGTTGCTCAAATTGAACACAAAATGGAAGAGAAGATGAGTAGAACACTAGAATTAAATTCTGCTAAAGTACAAGCTCTAAAAGAATTAGGTTATACTGAAATAAACGAAAAAAATGCAGCTGAAGTATTAGAAAAAATAGCTGAAATTCAATCAAG
>CAYNYX010000048.1:0-603 GCA_964401535.1 uncultured Muribaculaceae bacterium
TGAGTTATTACTAGCTATAATAATTTAGTATTGCGTTATGAAACTTTTTTGCAAAAAAGAATTAGTAATAAATAATTGGTGAGGAAATCTTCTAGAGTGTCAATTTAATGGGATTGCAGTGCGTACTAAGTGGTAATCAAGTCATATAATTGGTGACAATATATCCATTTCTTTAAAGGGGAACCGCTTTGTCTGGTAACGGAAAGTAGAAATGGGGGAAATCCTACTTGACCTATGACGTAAAGTTAACCATTATAATAGCCATTTTGTTTTTTTTTGAGGAGATATATGAAAGGTAAACTAAAAGAGTTAAAAAAGAAAGAAAAAAGAATGATTCAATATGATTGGATAATAAAAGTTATTTTTTTAGCTTTTATTATTACAATGTTTTTTTCATTTTTATGTGAGACATTTTTACCAAAAGTTAATATTTATATAGGAGTTTTATTGGTTATTATATTTATAGTAATTGGTATTATATTTGATATGATAGGTGTTGCGATAACATCTGCAGATGAAGCTCCATTTCATTCAATGGCTTCTAGAAATGTTAAAGGTGGAAAAGAAGCTATAAAAATGATTAAAAATGCTTCTAAATTATCA
>CAYNYX010000048.1:613-7429 GCA_964401535.1 uncultured Muribaculaceae bacterium
AATGATGTTATAGGTGATATATGTGGTATTATATCCGGTACAGCTGGAGTTAGTATCGCTTTATCAATATCTAATTCATTAAATATTAATTATTTTATTGTTTGTTTACTTGTAACTGCTTTAATTGCATCATTGACTATAGGTGGAAAAGCTATTGGTAAAAGTGCAGCAATTAATAAAAGTAATTATATTATATATAGGTTCGCAAAATTGTATTCTTTTTTTAATAAATAACAATAAAAATTATTGTTTTTTTTATTTAAAAATGATAAAATCTATATAGTGTAACAATATTATAGTACAAGGAGAATATATATGAATGATGTTAAAAGAAATAATGGATTAATTATTTATAATATAAATGGTAAAAAATTATATGATATTGATAATAATGAGTCAGAAGAACAAGTTTTTGATTTTCTTAATAAAATGAATGATACTATTAATTTTGACATTAAACAAATATATAGTGAAAAAGATCAAATTGAAGAATTAAAACAAGAAATAGAAAATTATATATTATTATATTTAAAGAAAATGAAATTACCTGCTAAAGTGGTGTTTGGAATAAATACGCAAGGTATTCATGGAAAAAATTGGTTTATATTTAATGGTGGGGATAATAGAGATATTATGATAGATTCAATAAAATTAACACCATTATGTGCAAAAGTGGTATATGATAGTGTTAATGATATTATCGATTTTCAAGTTAAAATGAATAAAGATTCTAATGTATATCAAGATAAATATAATTTAAAAGAAGAAATTATCAATAAAGATGAAACATTACAAGAATTTATGAAAGATAAAACTATGTAAATACAACAAAAGTTGTATTTTTTGTTTATTTGTGCTATTATATGGGAAACAGGGAGGATAACATGGAAGAATATAATAATTATAGTTTAATAGCGTATAATCCTAATAATAAGGATAGTATAAAATATATAGAAATAAAAGATTTAAAAAAATATAATTTAGCTCTTATAGATAGCTATTTAACTACATATACTAAAGAAAGATTACTAGAAAGATTACAAAACAATTGTATTTTAACACCAGATCAAACTGAATTCGCAATAGTTTATAAACAAGATAATAGAATTAAAAAAGTACCTGTAATATTTCATAATGAATTTTTATATAGTGTTTCTAAAAATAGTGATGGTAAAATAAAAGATAAAGATAATGAAGAAGTAAATAGATTTAGAAATCAATTTCTTAATAATTTAACTAGAGATAAACATATAATTATTAATAAGAAAAGTATTAATCCTGATTATGATTTTAGAAAAGATGAAACTTTATATTGCTATGATGTTTTAAATTATCCATTTGTATTAGCTAAATTAAAAACTAGAATAATAGAATATATTACAAGTAATATTTTTAAAGAAAAATATGGTAATAATTCAATAGAAAATGAATTAATAAGAAAAAATAACAATGCCAAATATGCTATATTAGGTGATTTAAATAGATATGATATTTTTAGAAATGTGTGGTTAATTAAAAAAGGTTATGTTAATATGAAAGATGATTTTGAATTGAAATTTAATGATGATTCTAAAGCATCAGGAGAAAATTTACCTAAAGAGAAAATTAAAACAGTAATTGATGAAAAAGAAAATAAAATAGATGATATAGATATATATTCTAATATATTGACATCTATACAAAATGAAGATTTTTTAGATATGATTTATGATAGTTCTATTATAACTAAAAAATTTAAAGATACAGCAAATAGATATAATAAGAGTTATTATATGGTTGGATCATCAGATTATGAAGATAATACTTTATATTTATTATATACAATGAAAAATAATAAAAAAATAAATATAGAAATTATGAAAATTTATAAAAATTATATTGAACAAAATATAAAGAAAAGATAAGATTAAAAATAATGTCAAATAGTTGACATTATTTTATTTTATGTATTGTTTTTTATATAACTGTGTGATTAAATTATAATAGGAGGAAAGAAAATGAAAAACAAATTAAAATTATTACTTGTAGCAATTTCTGTATTACTAATATCTGGATGTTATAAATTTGAAACAACAATGAAAATAACTGATGATAAAAAAGTGAATTTAGAAATTATTTATGCCATAATGGGTGGTGAAGAAGAAACAGAGGGAACAGAAGAAACTGAAGGAACAGGAGAAACAACAATCAATTGTGATGATATAAGTGCTTTAATGACTCCAAAAGGTTTTGCAATTACTAAGTATACTGATGGTACATACGAAGGATGTAAAATAGTAAAATCTTATGATTCTATTGATGCAATATCTACAGATACTGAATTAACAGTTGATTTAAACAAATTTTCAGATGGAACTATTGATGATTCAAAATTATTTCAAAAGAAAGGTAACAATTATGTAGGTAAATTTATTCTTGATACGACTAGTGATCAAGATATATCAGATGTTAAAGATATGTTTAAATTATCATATAAATTAACATTACCATATAAGAGTATTTCTAATAATGCAACAACTGTATCAGAAGATGGCAAAACATTGACATGGCAACTTAATGCTGGAGAATTATCTACAGTAAATTATGAATTCAATTTTGATAATAATGAAGGTGACAATATACCATGGTTATTAATAGGAGGAATAGTATTAGGAGTATTAGTAATTTCTAGTATATTAGTATTAATATTTAGAAAAAAGCAAGACAAATTAGATAGTACTAATGCAATAGAAAATACAAATAATATTCCAACACCAGAACCAACCCCAATTGATCAATGGAATATGGATGAAGTAAGTAATCCTATTTCTAATAACAATGAAATATCAAATAATGTGGTAGAACCAATTGTAGATACACCAAGTAATGACAACATAGTAGAACCAATTATAGATATGCCAAGTAATGACAACATAGTAGAACCAATTGTAGATACACCAAGCAATGACAACATAGTAGAACCAATTATGGATATGCCAAGTAATGATAACATAGTAGAACCAACTAATGATATAAGCAATATAGAAACTATTGTTAGCGACGAGCCAATTCCAGAAATTGATACACCAAATGATATAAATAATAATATTTAGATTGTTGAAAAACAATCTTTTTATTTTAAAATTTTGTTTATATTAAATCATAGATATGTTATAATTTATATAGATAGTAGGTGATAATTTGAATACTTACATAAATAAATATATAGATTATATAAATAATATTAAAAATTATTCAAATTATACAATTATCAATTATGAAAAAGATTTAGATCAATTTTATATATTTTTAAAAACAAAAAATATAGACGATTTAAATAAAATTGAATATGAAACTATAAGAGAATACTTATATTATTTAAATACACTTAAATATCAAAATAAAACTATATGTAGAATGATAAGTACATTAAGAAGTTTTTTTAAATATTTAAAGAGTGAAGATATAATAAAAATCAATCCTATGATATTAATTACTAATCCTAAAAAAGAAATAAGATTACCAAATTATTTATATATAAATGAAATAGAACAATTATTAAATGTAGAAATAAAAGATAAATTTGATTTAAGAAATTTATTAATTATAGAATTACTATATTCAACTGGTATAAGAGTTAGTGAAGCAATAAATATAAAAATAAGTGATATAAATGAATATGATAAAAAAATAAAAATATTAGGAAAAGGTAATAAAGAAAGATATGTATTATATGGTAGCAAATTTGATATTTTATATAAAAGATATATGAAAGAATTTATAAATATTTTAAAACCAAATAATGATTATTTATTAGTAAGCAATAACAAAAAACAATTAACAACAGGAGCAATAAGACAAATATTAGTTAAAATGTCAAAAAAAGCTAATTTAAAAAAACATATATATCCGCATATGTTAAGACATACATGTGCTACTCATATGTTAAATGGTGGGGCAGAAATATTAAGTGTCAAGGAATTATTAGGACATAAAAATATCGCATCAACAGGAATTTATACCCATGTTACAAATGAAAGGTTAAGAGCTGTGTATTTGAATTCACATCCAAGGGCAAAAAGATAATGAAATATAGAACAGAAATAAGACAAATTAAGAGTGAAAAAATAATAACAAATTTGCAATTTAAATTAGATTTATTATTTTTATATATTAAATTTTATAAAAATTATTCTAAAAATATAGATCAAATTAAAATACTAAAGAAAGCATATAATGATTATAAAATATATTGTAAAAATGAAAATATTATTCTTGATTATGTCAATTTATTTTATGGAAGATTAGAAGTTGATGAAGGTACTATAAATGCTGAAGATATTCTAGATGAACTTTCATATTTATATGAAGAAACATATAAATATTTAGACAAGATAATCAATACATTAGAAGAAGAACAAGAAATAAATGATATAAAAAAATTAAATATTGAAACATTAAATAAAGGAAAAATGAAAGAATTAATACATAGAATATAGGAGGTAAGTATGGCTAAGTTATATTTTAGATATGGAGCAATGAATTGTGGTAAATCAGCTGCTTTAATGTTAGTCGCACATAATTATGAAGAACAAGGAATGAAAGTTTTACTTGTTAAACCTGCTAAAGATACTAAAGGAAATGATAAAGTGGTATCTAGAATAGGTTTAGAAAGAAAAGTGGATGTTGTTTTAAAAGAAAAAGATGAATTATTAAAAAAAATAGATGTTTGTAAATATAATTGTATTTTAGTAGATGAAGCACAATTTTTAAAAGGAAAACAAGTTGATGAATTATTTAAAATTACTAAATTGTATGATATTCCTGTAATAACATATGGTTTAAGAACTGATTTTACTTCATATTCATTTGAAGGAAGTAAAAGATTATTGGAATTATCAGATTCTTTAGAAGAATTAATTACTATTTGTGAATGTGGTAAAAAAGCAAGATTTAGCGCAAGAAGATTACCAAATGGTAAATATACCAATGTTGGAGAACAAGTAGTAATAGATGGAACAAGTGAACAATTTACCTATGTACCTGTATGTGGTAAATGTTATTATGATAAAGTATTAAGAAAATAGGTGATTTTTATGTTAGATGCTGCTGTACTTATAGGAACTGGGGTAACTCTTTTATATGGTGGTACTAGATTTGTTTATAATAAAATAATAGATGATGATACTATTGATAATAAGAATGCTTCTAATATTGATACAATAGTGCAAGAAGGATTATATCATTTTACATCTTTAGAATCGGCTAAAAAAATATTAGAATCAAAGAAAATATTACCTTCTAATTATATAAATTCATATGGTAATAAAAAGTGTTTTTTCTTTTCTGGTAAACCAACAATATGGAATATTTTAATTAATTTATCAGGAACTAAAAAAGCTGATTTTTATAAAAAAACAGCTATTAGAATAAGACCTAATTATGAACAATTAAAAGAATTTAAAATTAGACCTGTCGATAATGCTGTTACTAAATCAGGAGTGTTAGATCTTAGTAATATGAATACTGAATTAGTATATATGATTTTAGATGATTCTAAAGGTGAATTAGATTATAAAGAAGTTACATATGATGAATATCTTAATTATATTCCTAGTGAAGATTTAATTAGTAAAACTAAAAAATATCAATCTTCTCGGGTTAGAAATATAACTGGATTAATAATGGATATTAAAAATGTATTTAAAAAAATAAAATTACATAAGTCTTCATATGATGGTTTAACAATTAAAAAAGGAAATAAATTAGAAAATGAACAATTATTTTTTACTGAATTATTAGATAATATAAATTCATTAGATAATTTTGATTATAATAAAGAATATAATAAGAAAAAACATAATTATAATATTAATGAAGAACAATATGATATAAGTAACTTATTAGAAGATAGTAAAACATTAAATTTATATAATGAAATTAAAAACATTAAAAAAGAATTTTTATATAAAAGTGATACTCATGGAATATCACATAATATTAAAACCTTAATATTTGGTAGTTTAATAGGTAAAAGTAAAAATCTAAATTCTAATGAAATGAAAATAATAAAAGATGCTTGTAAATATCATGATATAGGAAGAAACAATGATTTAATAGATGATACTCATGGATTAAGATCTTCTAATATGATTGATAATGTAATTATTGATGATCCTTTTTACAACGATAAAAACAATTTAAATATGTTAAAAGCTATTATGGAAATTCATTCAATAGATGATAAAGAAAATGAAGTTTCTTTAGCAACTAAATATAATATTAATTTAGAAGAATTTAGAAAATTATATTCCATTTTAAAAGATGCTGATGCCTTAGATAGAACAAGATTAAGTGTAAATATACCATTTATATCAGATTTAAATCCTAAATATTTAAGAAACAAAGAATCATTTAATTTAATAAAATTATCTCATCAACTAAATTATATATATAGAAAATTGTATAAAAAAAGAGTAATAGTTGATAATTACACTAAAGCTAAATTAGATAGTTTTGATTATAAAAATAATATAATAATCAATGAATTTAAAAATTATATAAATAATATTATTAATAATTTAAATAATATGGCTGATTCTGATATATATGGAATATTCAATGATGAAGATATGATAAATAAATTAGTTAATAATTATAATATTAATGATGAAAAATTAATCAATATTTTAAATATGATGAAAAATGAATTAGATAATGAATTAATGAATGAAATAAATTTAAGAAAAAATAATAATTTAAATAATAAAATAACATAAGAAAGGTTCTTTGTCAAATAGTGTTGGTGAGGAACAATGATATAATGTAGAGGAATGA
>CAYNYX010000049.1:0-4978 GCA_964401535.1 uncultured Muribaculaceae bacterium
GTTTTTACAATTTATTTTTTTTATAAAATATTCTAACATTATTTCTGCTATTTCAAAATCAGCAATTACACCATCTTTCATTGGTTTTATTGCTTTAACACTTCCTGGAGTTCTACCTAACATATCTCTTGCATCCGCACCAACTGCTAATACTTTTTTAGTATTATCATCAATAGCTACAACACTTGGTTCATTCAAAATTATTCCTTGCCCTTTTACATAAATTAAAACATTAGCTGTACCTAAATCAATTCCAATATCTTTTGCAAACACTATATCAACCCCTATTCTTATTTTTATTATATCATATATTACTTTTTTTATGTAGATTTAAATACTTTTTTTTAGTTGTTTCTCCACCTTTTATATGACGAATACTTATATGATATTTTAATATATTATCAACTTGTTTGAATTTTATTTTATCAATAATTAGTAATCTTTCATGTAAATCTTTATGAACAGTACTTTTTGAAACTTTGAATATTTTTGCTATTTCTCTTATTGTTTTATTAGTTTCTATTATATAATCTGCAACTTTAATAACTCTTACATTTATATCTGAACTCAAAAATATCTCCCCTTTATTGAATTATATATTTTTAAGTCTTATTTATGCAAAAAAAGAGCTAAAGCTCTATATTTCATCTATTTTTTTATCATAATATAATTCAGGATTAACCGTAATACCATTATGTATTAATTCAAAATATACATGATTACCAAAAGAAGATAAGATATTAGATGTTCCTGATACTGCTATTATTGTGCCTGATGCTACATTATCGTTTTCTTTTACTTTTATATCTGATACACCTTGATATATACTTATTAAGTTATTACCATGATCAATTTTTATAATATTTCCTAATGTAGAACTTTCTTCTATACTTAATATAGTGCCATCATAAGCAGCTAAAACATCAAATACTTTATTGTTACTATAAGCTATTCCTGTACTTGGTATATATGTAGATTCATAATAGATTAATGATTTTTCTTGATTCGCTATTTCATCAGATGCATTATAATAATTAAGTACTATTTTAACATCTGCTTCTTGATAAGGTCTTTTAATAACTTTACTAGTATTGACAACTGGTATAGTATCATCATCCACAATCACTTTATCAACATATTTTATTCTATCACCATTAACTAATTTATCTTTTTTAAATAAATTTTGTACTAAAAATGTGATAATTAATAAACAAACACATATTAAACCATATATTACATATAAAACTTCTTTCTTTAACCTTCTTTTAACCATATTTTCACCTCTATTTAAAGTTTTAACAAAATATGGTTTTTTATACTAAATTTTTTCAACTTCAACATCGTGATAATAATATTTTAATATTTCTTTATAATTATAACCTTTTAAAGCCATTGCTTGGGCTCCATATTGACTCATCCCAACTCCATGACCATAACCTTTGGTTGTTATTATTACATTTTGTTTATCTTGTTTTATAGTAAAATAGCTTGATTTCAAATTAAAGATATCAACAATTTGACCACCACTATAATTTTTATTGTTAATACTTAATTCTATTATTTTATTGGTTTCTGATTTATCTATTATTTTAATATCTATTTTTCCATTATATTTAATTCCCAATTTTTTATAAAAATCATTTAAACTTATTTTTTTTGTAACTTCATATACAGGTGATATTTCATCCCAAGTCGAAATTACACTTTTAAGATAAGGTATTTCTTTTGAAAAAACATTCTCACTATTTTCAGTAACACCTGTACTTGTAGAAAAGAAAAAAGCATCTATTATTTCACCATTATATAAAACATATTCTCCTTCAGTTTTTTTAACAGCTTCATATATTTTATTTATGTTTTTTTCATAATTTTTATTCCATGTTTTTTTCAAATATTCTAAATCTAAATAAACTTGATTATTAGTTGTATCAACAACATCATACTCTTTATCTTTATTATATTTCATCTTTTTTATAGCATAACTTCTAGAAGCTACAGCCTGAGCTTTTAAAGCTTCCATATCAAATGATATGGGCATCTCGCCTGCTAAAACACCAACTATATATGATTCAAAAGGAATTTCTTCTATTATGTTTTTACTATTACGCATTACTCTAATTACATTTTTTTCATTAAAATTAAATTCTTTTAATTTATTATTATCAAATGTCCCAATTATAAAATAAGATATTACTATTATTAAAAAAGTCAATAAAATCATTTTTTTCATATTATCATCCTTTATAAATTTTATTCACTTCATAACAAAACTTTATTACTTATTATCTCCAAAATATGTGAAAATTTACAAAAAAAGTGATTAAATCACTTCTAATTAGGACATGTTTCACTATATTCATATATATATTGATTATAGTCTGTACTATAGGAAATAAGGATATAACCGTTTATAAAATCTCCACTTTTTCTTGGATCATTTATTATATCAGATTCTATTTTCCCCGCTTCCTTTAACTGAGTAGGTGACACACATACAATATTACTTGAATTAATATCAGGTAATATTGATGTATCTTTAATAACCATTTCTTTTGTAGAGTTTATTAAATTTTTAATTTGTGTTTCATATGCTTTTTGTTTAGAACGATTCATAGCATCATTTACTTCTGGAAATACTATTAAACATGTTATTCCTATCAATATTATTACTGCTAATAATTCTACTAATGTAAATCCTTTCTTCATATTAACCTCCAATCTTTGTATATGTAAAAAAATCATATAAAAAATTAACTGTAAGATATGACAATCCTAATGTTAACATTAAATAAAATAGTCTTGCCTGTATTACTCTATTTTTTTTAAAGATATTATTTATGTTTACTCCATCTAATGCATATATTGTTAGTGGTACAATTACTATGTATAATATAATCTTAATATTCATCTATCATCTTGGTCCTTTTACTATATCTTTCGGTATTATCATATTTTGTATTAATAAAATTATTAATTATTTTTTTTAATTTTATTAATGAATATTCACCACTTACAGCAATACAATTAGCATGGTTATGTACTCTTGATATTATTGCTTCTTTACTATTACATATTCTAGCACATCTAATTCCCTTTACTTTATTGGCCGCAATTGACATACCAATACCAGAAGTACAAATAAGTATACCAATATCATATTCATTTTTGTTTTCGCACATTTTAAATGCATAAATTGGATAATCAACTTTATTTGTTTCATCCCCATTATATCCATAGTCTATTACTTCATGACCCATTTTTTCTAAATAGCTAATTATTTGCTTTTTTTTATTAATTCCATAATGATCATTTGTTATACCTATTTTCATTTTATTCACCAATCTTATTATACTATAAATTAAAATAAAAAAGAAGATTTATTTTTCTTCTTTTGAAAATCCATATTTACGATTGAATTTTTCAACACGACCTGTTTTTGTTGCAGTACCTTGTTTTCCAGTAAAGAATGGATGACATTTATCACATACTTCTAAATGTAATTCATTTTTATTAGATTTTACTGTGAAAGTATTTCCACAAGCACAACTTACTTTTGTTTCAACATAATCAGGATGAATTCCTTTTTTCATAACTTCTCTCCTCCCGCCATGACTAATTAAGCCATAGAAATTTAAGTACGGTACTATTATAGCAAACTCTATTTTTAAATGCAACTAATTTTTGTAAATTAAATCAATTATTTTATCGTTTAATTTTTTATAACCTTTGTTATTTAAATAATAATTACTAGGATTAGAAAAATACTCTTCTTTATTTAAATCACTAAGATCTAGATAATTTATTTGATATTTATTGCTTATACTTTTATATTTCTCATTTACATAATCAATATACTTAATATTATTATTATTTAAATAAGGATTATAATATCCTACTAATAATATTTTTTCTTTACAATAACTTTTTATTATTTTTATTAATGATTCCATATTTACTATTATACCATCCAAATAATCATATATATAATCTTTATCGTTACTAAATAATATAGGTACTAAATTATCTATACCTATTTCTATAATAACTAAATCAGCTTTTATCAATATATTTTGAATATGTCTATCATTAACAATAATGTTACTTTTTATATCTCTTTCTAATTCTCCTATTCTATATTCTTCTTTTCCATATATTACATATTTTTCACTTATATTTCTTTTTTTTAAATAATCATTTAAATAACCATCATAATTAGTAATTCCATAAGAATTTTTTGATAAACTTAAACTATCACCAACTAGAAAAACAAATTCTTTTTTATCTATATTTATTATATAAATGATAAATACAAATAAAACTAATATACAAATAAATATTATTTTTTTCATAAATCCTCCAATATAAAAAGTAGATTTCTCTACTTAATTATATTTCTTGTTCATATATTTTAGCACCTACATTACTTAATTTTTCAATTATGTTTTCATATCCTCTTAATACATGTTCAATTGAACTTATTGTTGTTGTACCGCTTGCTAAAAGACCAGCTAAAACCATACAAGCTCCTGCTCTTAAATCTGTTGCGATTACATCACAACCATTTAATTTACATGGACCTTTTACATATATTTTTCTACCATCTATATTTATATTAGCTCCCATATCATTTAAATAACTAATATGATTAAATCTGTTTTCATATATTGTTTCTTCTATTATAGAAGTTCCTTCTACCTTAGTAAGTAATGGTGTTAATGGTTGTTGTAAATCTGTTGCGAAACCAGGATATCCTAATGTTTTTATATTTATTGGTTTCAAGTTATCAACAGCTGTTACAATTATATAATCATCACCTATTTCTAAAGGTATTCCTAATTCCTTTAGTTTCAAAGTTAATGCTTCTATATGATCAGGTATAATATTACTTATTTTTAAATTTTTACCAACTAAGGCACCAGCTATAACGTAAGTACCAGCTTCAATACGATCAGGTATTACTTCTATAAAAGCACTATTT